>CAVFBE010000060.1:0-11036 GCA_963620745.1 Muribaculaceae bacterium
GTGGTATCCATGATAATGGATTTGACGTCATCCTTGCGGGGAGCGGCCATGACAAAACTTCCTTTCCGTTTTCAGTTACTTTCATGAATTGACTTTCCATGGATAGTATACTATAATGAATGCAGTCGGTCAACTGACCGACTCTAAAAAAGCCGTCTTTTCCGACTTTTTTCTGAGAATTGTTAAGTGTTTTTCACTTTTAGATTAGATGTAAGTTAAGTAGAGGTGTTTTACATGAGTAACGTCAAAAAGCTTCAAAAGAAGCTTTCCCAGGCGTACGGGGACCGGGTTCACGTTACGCTGGAGGATGACCTTCTCCGCGTCACCGGAGAATTGGACACCTGGCAGGACATTTTGAATGCCTGCTCCATGTGTGCGTCCAAGAAAAGCAAGGTGCACGTGGTGAATGACATTGTCCTGCGCGGAGCGGAACCCGTACCGGTCCGTACGCCGATGGTAACGGATACCACTCTGGAAGGCGCTACGCCGGACGTACTGGTCATTGGCGGCGGCATTTCCGGCTGCTCCATTGCCAGGGAACTGTCCAAATACAATTTGGACATTCTCCTGGTGGACAAGGAGCCGGACTTTGCTATGCAGGCTTCCGGACGGAATGATGGAGAGGTCCACGTGGGAGTGGATCTGTCCAAAGGAAGCCTGAAGCAGAAATATGTGCTGCTGGGGAACCATATGTATGACCAGGTTTGTAAAGAACTGGACGTGCCGTTCCGCCGCATTGGCCAGTACGCCGGCTTTACGCAGGGGTGGTTGCTCCTGCCGGTTTGTGCCCTGGTGGCCTGGCGCAAGTATCATGATGGTGTTACGGATGCCGAAGTGGTGCTGAAAAAGAAGCTGTTGAAGGACAATCCAACCTTTAACCCAGAATTTAAGTTCGCTATGTACAATTCCCTTGCCGGAATCGTATCGCCGTATAATCTGACTATTGCTTACGCAGAAAACGCGGCACAAAACGGCGCAAAGATGTCCTTGGACACCATGGTAACCGGCATGGAAGTAAAGGATGGTACCATTCAGGCGGTTCATACCAACCGCGGAACCATTTATCCGAAGATGGTTATCAACGCCGCCGGCGTGTTTGCAGATGACATTGCAGAGTATGCCGGGGACCGGTTTTACAGTATCCATCCGCGCCGCGGAACGGATACCATTCAGGACGTCAAAAGCGGTAAAATTATAGATGCGGTTGCATCCATTCAGCTGATTACCAAAGAACAGCTGAAAAGCCATTCCAAGGGCGGTGGCATTATGAAAACCGTCCACGGCAACATTCTTGCCGGCCCGGACGCCGTAGAAATCCGGGAAAAGGAAGACTGGGCAACGTATCCGGAATCCATTGCCGCCATTTATCAAAAACAGAAACAAACGGTCCCGGCCGCAAACGAACGGGACATTATTACTTACTTTACCGGCGTTCGGGCGCCCACTTTTGAAGAGGACTTTGTTCTGGAGTGGGGCAGAAAGTGCAAGAATCTGTACCACGCCGGCGGCATTCAGTCTCCTGGCATTACAGCAGCCCCTGCCTTCTCTAAGGACATTGCAAAAGAAGTAGCTACTAAAATGAAAGCTACTGAAAAGACGGATTGGAATCCGAATCGCAAAGGCATTCCGGAAGTCAGCAAATTGTCCCCGGAAGAACGGGCCAAACTGATTCAGCAGAATCCGGATTACGGCGTTATTATCTGCCGTTGCGAAGAAATCTCCAAAGGAGAAATCCTGGATGCCCTGAATTCCCCGTACTGCCCGCCAACCATAGACGCCATTAAAAAGCGGGTTCGCCCGGGCATGGGACGCTGCCAGGGTGGTTTCTGCAGTCCGCTGGTTACCAAAATTATTGCGGAGCATGAAGGCTGCAGCATGGCAGAGGTAAAAAAGACCAATGAACAATCTGTGGTTCTGTACGGTCAGACGAAGGAGGGAAAAGAAGCATGATGCAGACGGATGTATTAATTATCGGCGGTGGCCCTGCCGGCCTGGCTGCCGGAATTGAAGCCCATAAAAAGGGCGCAGACGTATTGCTGGTAGAACGGGAAGAACGCTTAGGCGGCATCCTGAAGCAGTGCATCCACGATGGCTTCGGCCTGGTCCGGTTCGGGGAAAAGCTTTCCGGTCCGGAATATGCAGAACGCTTTATGGAGGAATTCAACAGCCTTGGTATTCCGTCCATGACCTTAACCTTTGTTACCTCGGTAGAAAAGGTGGCTGACGGCTTCAAAGTACTTTTAGTCAACACCGAAGGGGTTACAGAACTGTATTGTAAAGCCATTATTCTGGCTACCGGCTGCAGGGAACGGACCGCAAAGCAGGTCTTCATTCACGGCACCCGGCCGGCAGGCGTTTTCACCGCCGGTACTGCACAGCATTTCATTAACCTGATGGGGGAAATGCCAACCAAAAAGTGCGTTATCCTTGGCTCCGGAGACATTGGCCTGATTATGGCCAGACGTCTGACCCTGGAAGGGGCAGAAGTAGTCGGCGTTTACGAAGTTATGCCGACGCCGTCCGGCCTGACCAGAAATATTCACCAGTGCCTGCATGATTACAATATTCCGCTGCACCTGTCCCATACGGTTACCCGTGTTTTTGGAACAGACCGTCTGACCGCAGTGGAAATTGCACAGGTAGACGAAAAACTGAAGCCAATTCCGGGGACGGAAGAAAAAATAGACTGTGACGCCTTAATTCTTTCCGTTGGCTTAATTCCGGAAAATGAAATTGCGGAAAAGCTGGGCGTGGCCATTGATCCACGGACGAAGGGCCCTGTTTGCAACGAAGCGTTAATGACTTCTGTGCCGGGCGTATTCTCCTGCGGCAATGCTCTCCACGTAAATGACCTGGTAGACTACGTTTCCGAATCCGCAGAAATTGCGGGTGCCGCCGCTGCTGCCTATGTGGCTGCAGACCCGGCACCGGAACAGCGGATTCCGCTGACGGCGGACGAAGGCGTTTCCTACATTGTTCCGCAGCAGATTACCCTTGGCGGGGACCTGGAAAAAACCATTGTTTATTTCCGCTCCCGCAAGGTGGTCAACGGTGCCACATTCCGCATTGTTGCGGAAACCGGCAATGAAAAGAAGGTTGTTGTAGAAAAGAAATACGCCTTCCTTCGTCCGCCGGAAATGGAAAAGCTGATTGTGGACTTTGCCACAGCAGAACTTGGCCCGGCCACCAGACTTTATGCAGAAATAGAGGTGAAGAGCAAATGACACAGACCATGGTTTGCATTACCTGTCCCAGAGGCTGCACTCTGACAGTAACCCAGGAAGGGGAGCAGATTACCGTTACCGGTAACTCCTGCAAACGGGGGGAACAGTTTGCCGTAAACGAACTGACTCACCCCATGAGAACCATTTGTTCCACCGTAAAAACGGCGTTCCCGGATCATCCGGTTCTGCCGTGCCGTGTTTCCACGGACATTCCGAAAGACAAAATTTTTGATGTCATGAAGGAAATTAATCAGACAACCGTAACCGAACGAATTGGGCGTGGTGACATTATTATTCCGAATGTGCTCGGTCTTGGCGCCGACATCATTGCTACCTCTGATTTGTTGAAATAAGAAAAGGAGATTTTTATTATGGGATACAAACCTTATAGCGGCTTTGAGCCAAAGTGGATTAAAACCCCTGCTCCGGCAGATTCCTATCGTTCCATTTTCCGTTGGGGGGACCCGGAACATTTCAAGTTCCCGAAGGAAAGCCTTTACAACATGATGAAAGATCGCATTGACCTGCATGACGAAGAAGTAACTGACTTCGTTTGTGACCCGGGTCTGGATACCGTTGACCTTGGACCGGATTACGCACCAAAGATGGCAGAAGAAGATCTGGAATTCTTCAAGGGCGTTTACGGAGACCAGTGGTCCCAGTCCGATTATGACCGTCTGTCTGTTGCCTTTGGCCAGACTGCCTATGACCTGTACCGTGTCAGAGAACATCAGTGGGACAGCCTGCCGGATCTGGTTGTTTATCCGTCCACTTCGGAACAGATTGAAAAGACCGTTGCGTACTGCGCCGAAAAGAAAATCCCGCTTTACGTTTACGGCGGCGGCTCCTCCGTTACCCGTGGCGTAGAACCGGTTAAGGGCGGCGTTTCTCTGGACATGAGACGCAACTTCAACAAGGTTCTGAACTTTAATGAAACCGACCAGACCATTACCGTACAGTCCGGTATGTCCGGCCCGGATCTGGAACGTCACCTGAACTGTGCCAAATTTGAATTTGGTGCCGAACGCAACTACACCTGCGGTCACTTCCCACAGTCCTTTGAATATTCTTCCGTAGGCGGCTGGGTTGTTACGCGCGGTTCCGGTCAGAACTCCACCTATTATGGCTGTATTTCTGACATGGTTATGCAGCAGAAATATGCTACCCCGCGTGGTCAGATTCTGACCTCTCCGTATCCAAGAGAAGCCACCGGTCCAAACATTAACCAGATTATGATGGGCTCCGAAGGTACCTTTGGTGTACTGACAGAAGTTACCCTGAAAGTCAGAAGATACATGCCGGAAAACAGATATCGTTTCTCCTACATCTTCAAGAACTGGGATGACGCCATGGACTTTGCCCGTGAATGCATGCAGGCAGAAGCCGGCTTCTCTTCCGTATTCCGTCTGTCTGACCCGGAAGAAACCAACATGATGCTTCGTCTTTACAATGTAGATGAAACCCCGTTACAGCCAATGCTGGAAAAACTGGGTTATAAGGACATGGAACGCTGCCTGTTCTTAGGCTTCACTGACGGTGACACCGGCTATGCCAAGAACGTTTACAAGAAGATTTTGAAGATTGCTCTGCAGCATCATGCACTGCCGTTAACCGGTCTGGTATGCAAGGGCTGGGAAAAGGGCCGCTTTGATGACCCGTATATGCGTGACTCGCTCCAGGATTTCGGCGTTATCATTGACACCATGGAATGCTGCGTAAACTGGTCCAACATGAAGCAGGTATGGCAGGATGTTCGTGCCGTATGCCATGCTCGTCCAAACACTGTTGTTACCACGCACATGTCCCACTGTTATCCGCAGGGCGCCAACCTGTACTTCATCTTCATTACCAAGTGTGACAACGCTGCTGACTTCAAGGAATATCACGCCTCCATTCTGGATGCCATTCAGAAGTCCGGTGCAGCTATGTCCCACCACCACGGCATTGGTAAGTTGTTTGCCCCGTGGCTGGAAGCTTCCCTTGGTGAAAACGAATATGGCATCTTCAAGGTTCTGAAGGATTACTTTGATCCGGATTACACCATGAACCCGGGCGGTACCATTGGCCTGGATCTTCCGGAAGACCAAAAGAGACGTCTTCGGGACGGAAACCGGGATTGTAAAAACGACTAAAGTTTGCACATTACTAAAGATTGCAAAAACCAACACCATTGTATAGAATGGTAGTGTTGAACGGGTGGCACTGAATCGCCTGGGCGATTCGGTGCCTTACCCTGTATTTTGGTATGCTTGTAGTTACAAAGGAGGAGCTTAAATGAAACTGGAAGATATCATTTTAAAAGTTGCGGATTATGGCGAAGTTGGCCGCAAGGTAAAGAAGGTAACAGGAATTTTATCCGGTGGACTGGAAGACATTTTGTTCCCGTTCATTATCCCAACGCAGGACGTAATTGAAGGCGTTGGCTCTTCGGCCAGAACGGTAGAATTCTTACAGAGAGCGTCTTCCAAGAAGACCCTGATTGTAACAGATGGCATGTTGCATAAACTTGGCCTGCTGAAGACCATGACAGACGCCATGGATGCTGCCGGTTTCCCGTACGCTATTTTTGACGGCGTAGAACCGAACCCAACCATCCAGAATGTGGAAGATGCCTATGAAATGTATCGCGCAGAACGCTGTGACTCTATTGTCGGCTTCGGCGGCGGTTCTTCCATGGACGCCTCCAAGGCCCTTAGCTGTCGTGTGGCAAAGCCAAACCTGAACATTGAAGGCATGGGCAGATTAATGGGTTATTTCCCAGTAACTTTGCCAACCTTTGCCAAGACCCCGTACCTGGTTGCCATTCCGACCACCGCAGGTACCGGTGCTGAATCCACGGTTGCAGCTGTTATTTCCAACCACAAGATTGACAAGAAATACACCATTACTGATATTGCCATGCGTCCGAACACCGTTATTCTGGATGCCGGCCTTGCCACCGGTCTGCCGAAGTACACAACGGCTGTTACTGCAGTTGACGCTTTGTCCCACTGTGTAGAAGGCTTCCTGTCCTATGCCCACAACCCACGCGGAGACGAATGGGCCATTAAAGGTGCCAGACTGGTAGTAGAAAACGTTGACGCTGCCATTGCTGACGGAAGCAACCTGGAAGCCAGACAGAACCTTTGCATGGCTGCTTATTGCGGCGGACAGGCTCTGAATATGGAAACCACCGGTTATGTTCATCCGTTCTGCCACAAGATCGGTGCTAAGTATAACCTGGTGCACGGCCGCTGCATTGGTGCCGTTCTTCCTATCATTCTGGAAGACTACGGCTCTGTAGTAGAAAAGAGACTGGCTAAGATGTCCCGTGCCACCGGCATTGCTTCTCCAACCATGTCTGATACCGAAGCCTCCAAGGCCTTTATCCAGTGGGTACGTGACTTTGACCAGAAATATGGTATTGACCCGTACATTCCGGAAATTAAGGACGAAGATCTGGACGAAATTGCAGATTCCATCATGGTTGAAATCTTTGTTTATCCAAACAAGAAGGTTTACAGCAGAGAAGAAATCAAGTCCCTGCTGAAGGTAATCCGCGGAGACCGCGCATAAAATTACTACGTAATAATTATATTATTACAGGTATAAGTAAAAAGGGCCGGAGCGTATGCTCCGGCCCTTTTACTTCTTAACAGAACGAAGCCCCCCTATTGGGAGGCTCCTTCATTAAAGCAACACATTTGGAATATCTGGGGTTCCAAACGTGTTATCAGCTTTTTGTAGCACCTATTTTATCGAAAATAAGCTACTTTGCAAGAAGAATGACTATATTTTCACAAAGTTGAAAAAGTGTCTTTGACATAATTCAAAATATGTCTAACTCGCACAAAAGAATTAAAAAAACATCAAAATAATAGGCAAAAGTGACGTAAATGCAAGTTGATTAAAAAAATAAAACATGATACATTGAAGGCGGGAAAAATAAATTAATGGAGGTGCACTTATGAAATCAAAATTGAAATTTCTGAAACCGGTTCTTTTTTGCTGGACGGCTTTGGTATTGGTTTCCTTGTTGGTATTGCAGGCCATGGCAACCTCGGCAAAGAGCGGTGTATCTTTGAATGAAACAATTCCGGAAGAGGTCCAAAAGGTGGCAGAAGGGGATCTCCAAATGGTAGGGAACAGTCTTCTTCAGGACACAGAGGACAGGCAGCTGGCTGACGCAGGCATTACGGTACAGGACATGACATTGGGGCCGGGGTTTAAAGTCAATGTTATTACAACAAGCCAGATAAAAGGAAGCTCCGATAAAAAATTAAGTTCGGCTGTTTCTAAAGTGTCCGGTACGGCTGAGTGGCTGTTTGTTATTGAAGCCAACGGAAAGCAGATTGGCTTGATGGATTTTCAGTATGAAGATCAAGAATATACCTTGGGTGGATATAGCACCCTGGATGATACGCTTTTAGATACAGCAAACCAGTTGATTGAAAGGCACGGTAAAGAGAATGTTGCTTTGCTGAAAGTGAAATATGATTACTTCTTTGCTTATCAGGACCAGGATGAAATCAAGGTTCTGGCAGTGACGGAAGAGACCCAAGGAAATTTGGAATCTTATGCAACGGAGGAAGAGCCAACTTGGGAGACATTTGTGACGGCATTTAACGCATCCTGCTCTTACAGACAGGAATTGGAAGAGGAAAGTTTGGAACAGCTGTATGGAGATACAGCCCTTTATTCGGCTGAAGAAACCGGATATACAGCTTCTGAAAAAAGTTCGGTAGGATTGTGGATTGGCGTTGCCGTTCTTATTGTGGTTGCCGTAGGAGGCACAATTGGCATTGTGTTTGCTGTCAGAAAGAAAAAGGCTGCTGCAAAATAAAACGCCTAAATAGCAATAAGCCACAAATAGTAATAAACAAAAACAGAAGCCCACTTGGTACGCCAAGTGGGCTTTCCCTTATGGTAATTAGTAACCCTTATTAAAGCCATTTTTTCTTTTTGAAGAGGATCAGCTCCAGGAGGAGGATCAGGATGGCTACGGCAATGACAACAATGTAGCCGTATTTCCAGTAGAGCTCCGGCATGCGGGTAAAGTTCATGCCGTACCAGCCGGTTAAAAGGGTCAGCGGCATGAAAATGGAAGTGGCAATGGTAAGGAAACGAACGGCCTCTTCCTGGTGTTCGTTGTGCATCATTTGATAGTGGTCAAAGAGGGAGTCCAGCTGCTCTTTCAGCTTTTGGGATTTCATGTAGTAGATGTCTACTTTGTTGTAGAGGTAGTTGAACATGCGCTTGCTTTCCTTGTCCAGAAAAGGAAACGGACAGGAAGAAAGGGCAGAAAGCATTTCCAGGAGCTGCTGGTAGTATCGGTTGAAACGGGAAATCAGCTTGCGGTATTCCAGTAGCCGGACTTCAAAGTCGTCTTCCATGGCGTCTTTGACCATCTGGTCATCCATGGCGTCCAGCTGATTGTCCGTTTCATCCAGCAGGTCCTCATCGTTGCGGATGAAATCTTCCAAAAGGGCAAAGAGCAGCTGGCCGGGGGTTCTGATATTACGGTTGACGCTACTTAGTTTCTGGATTTCTGTTTCCAACTGGGCAACGTTGCCGACTAAAAGTAAGGAGTTCTTTTCCAGATAAAACAAACAGGAGTATTTGCTTTTGTCTTCGTCCGAGAAGTCCGGAATGTGGAGGGTGGCAGCAATTTCGTTTTCGTAAATTTCTGCCTTGCAACGGCGGATGGAACTAATGTTGGGTACTTCCAGTGGATCCTTCCGCTCCCGGATTTCCGCAAAGGAAAGAAGTTCTACATAGGGTTTATGTTCGGGCGATGCAGTTTCCGTTTCCGGAAGGAGCTGTTTATCAAGGTAGTAGCGCATTTTGCTTCCTCCTTTTAAAAGGCGTGTTCGTCGGTCAGGATGGCTTCCGCGGTGCGGATGCCATCCACGGCGGCGGACACAATTCCACCGGCATATCCGGCACCTTCCCCGCAGGGGTAGACCCCGCCGAGCGGTTCCTTTTGTAAGTAACACTGATAAAAGTCATCACGAAGTATGCGAACCGGCGAGGAGGAGCGTGCCTCCGGCCCGGTTAAGACCGCTTCCGGCATGGCAAAGCCATGCAATTTGCCGTCCATTAGGACAATGCCTTCCGCCATGGTATCGGTTACCTTCTTGGGCAGGACGGCACGCAGGTCTGCGGGGGTAGTGCCGGTAGGGCAGCTGGGGTGAACTGCTCCGAAGTGGGTGCTGGGCTGCTCCTTTAAGAAGTCACCAACCAGCTGTGCCGGTGCGGTGTAGTCCCCGCCGCCGAGGGCAAAGGCAGTTTGCTCTAACTGGCGTTGGAAGGCAAAGCCTTCCAGTGGGTGGTCTCCGTCCAGATCTTCCGGATTGACGTTGACTAAGAGGGCAGAGTTGGAATTTTCCTGGTCTCTGGCGTAGGTGCTCATGCCGTTGACGCAGATTCCGCCTTCTTCCGAGGCGGCGTTGACAACGGTTCCGCCCGGACACATACAGAAGGTGTAGCAACCACGTTCATGGGCACCATGAAAGGCCATTTTGTAATTGGCGGCGCCAAGGGCCGGGTGTCCGGCAAAGGAACCGTATTGGGCTTTGTCTATGAATTCCCGTGGGTGTTCAATGCGGGCGCCGACGGAGAAGGGCTTGCGAATCATGGTCAGACCCTTTTGATAAAGCATTTCTACGGTGTCCCGGGCGGAGTGGCCCAGCGCCAGTACCACGGTGTCTGTTTCCAGGTCGTGTGTGGTGCCGTCTTCCGTTTCATAAGTAACGCCCTGGATGTAATGATTGTAAATAATCAGGTCTGTCAGGCAGGTGCCGAATAGGACATCTCCGCCAAGGCGTTTAATTTCTTCCCGGATATTCTTGACCACCAGTACCAGGTGGTCGGTTCCAATGTGGGGATAATTGCTGTAAAGAATGGTATCCGGTGCGCCAAAGCTGACAAAGTCCGCAAAGACTTTGCGCTGGCGCCGGTCCTTAATGCCGGTGGTCAGCTTCCCGTCGGAAAATGTACCGGCTCCGCCTTCGCCGAACTGGATGTTGGACTGCGGATTTAACTGGCGTTCCGACCAGAATTTCTGCACGTCTTTGGTACGGGTGTCTACGTCATGGCCACGCTCCAGGACAATGGGGCGGAGACCGGCACGTGCCAGCATAAGTGCGCAGAACATGCCCGCCGGGCCAAAGCCGATAATGACCGGGCGAAGGGCAGACTGGTGTTTGTTTTCCACCATTTCGTATTCGTAAACTTCAGTTTGTTGTACCCGACGTTTGTCACAACGCTTTAAAATGCGCTGTTCATCTGCAGTGGTAATGACGTCTACGGCGTAGACGAACTGAATATTGTCTTTGTGGCGGGAGTCAATGGAGCGCCGGTAAATGGACAGCTCCTGAATGTCTTCCGGTTTAATTTTCATGACTTTGGCGGCGGCCAGTTTCAGGTCTTCCTGCGGGGCATCCAAAGGAAGTTTGATTTCATTGATTCTGAGCACGGATAATCTCCTTTGCAGCATAAATTCCGGTTCCCCAGGCAAAGTGCAGGTTGTACCCGCCGCAGAGGCCGTCTACGTTTAATAATTCACCGGCAAAATATAAGCCGGGGATGGTTTTACATTCCAGGGAATCCGGCTTTAGCTGGTCTGCACCAACGCCGCCGTGGGTTACCTGGGCGTCTTTATAGGATTTAGTGCCAAGCACGGTCAGCGGAAAATCTTTTACCGTTTCTGCCAGGCGAGTCAGCTCCGGATCCGACAGGGAAGAGGCAGGGGCCTCCGCCGACAGGCCGCAAAACCGGAACAGCACGGGAATGAGTTTGTTGTGCAGGAAGCCCTGGCATAAGCTGTGTCCG
>CAVFBE010000061.1:0-13640 GCA_963620745.1 Muribaculaceae bacterium
ATAATAAGTTTTTCAGGGCCTGGGAAATGATTTTTCCGGCCGGTAAGGTCTGGTCTACTTTGCTGACTGCAATGGAGGCTTCTGACTGGTTGTACCCAAGCTGTACCAGAGCCGCAATGGCTTCTGCAGCCTGGGTTCCGTTTGCCGGTGCCACACCAGCGGTAACACTGCCTTGCGATGTAGCTCCACCGCCATCCATTTGCAGTTTGTCTTTTAATTCCAGGACCACACGGTCAGCTACTTTTTTGCCGACACCCTGGGCCTGTTGAATTGCCTTTGTGTCCCCGGTGGCAACAGCAAGTGCCAGCTGGGACGGATCCAGTACGGACAAAATGGACAGCGCGGCCTTAGGGCCTACTCCGCTGACGGAAATCAGCAGTTTAAATGTTTCCAGTTCTTCCTTCTGGTAAAAGCCGAACAGATCCACGCCGTCCTGCTTTACATTCAGATAAGTATATAAAGTAACGGTTTCTCCTTCATCCGCTAACTGTTTGCGGGTGTTCATGGACACCTGGCACTGAAACGCAATGCCGTTGCAATCTACAGCTACCGTAGTGGCATCTGCATAACACAGCGTTCCCGTTAAGCGATAAAACATAGTGTTCTCCTATCAAATTCCGTTTCGGATTTTCAGTGTTCTTGGTTTGCCGCGGTCCATGGGTCCTAAATGGGATCCGTTGACGTGGCCGTGGCAGATGGCCATTGCCAGGGCGTCTGCCGTGTCGTCCGGCTTCGGCACTTCCTTCAGGCCTAAAATCATGCGGGTCATTTCCATGACCTGCTTCTTTTCGGCCTTGCCGTAGCCGACCACGGCCTGCTTTACCTGCATTGGCGTGTATTCATGAATTTCCATGGCATGCTGCTCTGCCGCCAGGACAATGGTCCCTCTTGCCTGGGCCACGTCTATACCGGTGGTCTTATTGTTGGTAAAGTACAGCTTTTCAATGGACAGAACCTCCGGTTGGTAGTGGTCCATCAGTGCCGTAGTTTCTTCATAAATCTGCAGCAGGCGTTTGGGAAAGTCTGTTCCGGCAGCTGTGGTAATGGCACCGTAATCCACCACGGTGCAACGTCCGCCGGTATAGTCCAGAACACCCCAGCCGATGATGGCATAACCAGGGTCTATTCCCAGGATTCTCATCCTTTCCACCTCCTGCCTTTTTACACGCATTAGCCATAGTATTGTAGCATAGTTTACCTGAGAAAAAAAGCCGGACAGGAATCCAAATGGAACCCTGCCCGGCCAATCATTTTTGGTCAGCTATTTACTTTTCCAAGCGCTGTTTGTAAAGAACCGGAACCCACCAGGTAAAACCGAAGGTGAAATGCATAACCAGCAATTCCGGTACTTTGATTCCGGCATTGCGGCCTACCTTCCAGCCAATGGGGAATTCACAGGCATGCATTATCAGGATGCCAATGTTAATCCAGGGCATTCCGCCAATGGCAAGAATGGTTCCGATTACCCAAAGCAAGATAACCAGTGCATAGTCTACTTTTTCCAATTTACCGATGGTAACAATTAAAAAGTCTTTTAGCTTTGCCATAAGGAGCACCTCTTATTTCTTTGCTGTGCTAAGAATCCATTCTGTTGTATATTGCAGGCACTTCTTAGCTTCCTTAGTTGGGGCTAAGAGCAGGAAGTCATGGAAGGAATTTGGAATGGCTTTTCCAATGTAGTAATCTACATTGACGCCGACCTCCTTCAGCTTCTTGTGCATCATGTCGGACTGACCAATGGTCATGACGTCAAGGGCACCCTTTACGACCAGAGCGTTTGGAACGTTGCCCTTCAGGAACGGGATTGGGTTGTGGTACTTCCACAGATCCAGTTTCTGCGGTTTCTTGCTGCCCATGAACTTCTGCATCATAACCCGGCCAACCGGAATGTATTTATAGATGTTCATGTTATAAAGGCCACAGTTCATAATGTAACCCTTTGGAGCAAAGTCCGGCTTTTCTACGCCAAGTTCACGGGCATAAGCTTCATTGTCAAAGCAGGCCAGAACCATACCGGTCATCTGGGAACCGGCAGAGTCACCGGATACAAATACATTGTCCAGGTCAATGCCATATTCTTCTGCATGTTCCTGTACCCAGCGGAGTGCATCCATATGGGTCCGGATCTGCAGCGGGAAAATGTAGGAATCGTCATGAACTGCTTTCGGGTCTACCCCTTCAAACATGAGCGGGATTTCCTTAGACGGCATACCGTAGTTAATATTCATAACCAGGATGTCCGATTCCCCGGCTACCATATAACAATACGAAGTGGAGTTTTTCTTGTCTCCGATAATCAGTCCGCCACCATGAATGTTAACCAGGCAAGGACGTTTTGTTTCCGGCTTCTTTACCTGATAATGCAGGTCGGCCTTGCAGGCCGGGCACTTGTCAGAATACGGAATGTCATGTTCCGTAATCAGACCCGGGTAATTCTTCTGTACCGAGTTGACAATTGGGGTTTTAGCCCAGTTATCAAAGTTAAAAACAAAGGCAAGAAGAGCAGATTCAATGTTCATTTTTTTATTTCCTCCTAACAGAACGACAGCAATCCCCTGTCGTGTTTTTTTATCAATTTTATTTTAGCATTTGACCTCTAATTGTCAATAAATATGCTAACTGCACAAAACACATCGCATAGACGGAAAATATATTGGTAAGCACTGGCTCACATTGATATTTACGCAACAGATTGATAAATGGTATACTTTATACGTGTGTAAAGAGGGCTTTCTTAGGGAAGCCCCGCATATCTATAAACGCTTTATGTTTGAATGGAAGGAGAACTTGATAATGGTATATGATATTGCTATTATCGGCGCCGGTGTTGTAGGCACTCTGACTGCCCGCACGCTTGCTAAGTACAATCTGAAGACGGTACTTATTGAGAAAACATCGGACATTGCAATGGGAACATCAAAAGCCAACAGTGGCATTGTACATGCCGGCTTTGATGCAAAAAGCGGCACCCTTAAGGCAAAGCTGAACGTACAGGGTTGCGGTATGATGGAGGAAGTTTGCTCTACCCTCTTTGTTCCTTATGAAAAGAACGGCTCTCTTGTTGTTGCTTTCTCCGAAGGGGAAATGGAACACATCAAGACTCTCTATGAACGCGGCATCAAGAACGGTGTTCCGGACATGGAAATCATTGACCAAGCCAAACTCCGGGAACTGGAACCGCACATCAGCGAAACCGCTGTTGGTGCCCTGTGGGCAAAGTCCGCAGGCATTGTAAGCCCGTATGAACTGGCTATTGCTGCTGCTGAATGCGCTGTTTCCAACGGCGTTGATTTCGTTCGCAACTTTGAAGTTGCCGACATCAAATACGCTGATGATATCTTTACCCTGACCTGCAAGGGCGGCAAAGAAATCCAGACCAAGCTGGTTATTAACTCTGCCGGTCTGTATGCTGACAAGATTGCAGAACTCTTTGACGGAGAGAAGTTTGACATCATCCCACGTCTGGGTGAATACGGACTTCTGGACAGAAGTGCTTCTTACCTTTGCACCCATACCATTTTCCAGTGCCCGAACGAAATGGGTAAGGGCATTCTGGTTACTCCAACCACGCATCACAACATTCTGGTAGGACCAACTGCCGTTAATACCGAAGATAAGGATGACACCTCTGTTCGCGTTGGTGCCCTTCGTGAAATCTTCGCCACTGCCGACAAATCCGTGCCTATCGTTTCCATGCGGGAAATGATTACCTCTTTTGCCGGTCTCCGTGCCCATCCGGTTTCCGATGACTTTATTATTCAGAAGTCCGCTTCCAATGACAAATTCATCAACCTGATTGGCATTGAATCTCCGGGCCTTGCCTCCTCCCCGGCCATTGCAGAATACGTTAAGGACATGGTTGTTGACGTACTTGGTAAAGAACCGGAAGTCAAGGCAGATTACAATCCGTCCCGGAAAGAACCGGTTGTCTTCCGCAACCTCAGCTTGGAAGAAAAAGAGGCTCTGATTGCCAAGAATCCGGCTTACGCCAGAATTATCTGTCGCTGTGAAACCATTACCGAAGGAGAAATCCGTGACTGCATCCAGGCTCCGGCAGGTGCCGTTGACATTGACGGTGTAAAACGTCGTGTTCGTGCCGGCATGGGTCGTTGCCAGGGCGGCTTCTGCGGATCCAAGGTTATGGAAATCCTGTCCGAAGAACTGAATCTTCCTATTTCCGAAGTAACCAAGTTCGGCGGCAAATCCGACATTATTTACGAAAGGACGAAATAAGATGAACAATGTTTTAAATTATGACCTTGTCGTAGTCGGAGGCGGCCCTGCCGGTATGGCAGCAGCCCTTGCCGCAAAAGACAACGGCGTAAACGAAGAAAGCATCATTATTCTGGAACGTGCTGAACGTTTGGGCGGCATTCTGGAACAGTGCATTCATACCGGTTTCGGTCTGACCTACTTCGGTGAAGAACTTTCCGGTCCGGAATATGCCGACCGTTTTGTAAAGCTGGTTAACCAGACCAAGATTGCTGTTAAGACAGACACCATGGTTCTGAATCTGACCAAAGACAATCAGGTAATCTGCTCCAACAAGGAAGACGGCCTGATGGTAATTAATGCCAAAGCCATTATCCTGGCAATGGGCTGCCGTGAACGTCCCCGTGGCGCTCTGGATATTGCCGGCAGCCGCGCCGCCGGTGTTATGTCCGCCGGTGCCGCACAGAAGTTCGTCAACATTGACGGATATATGCCGGGTCATAAATGCGTTATCCTGGGTTCCGGTGACATCGGCCTGATCATGGCCCGCCGTATGACCCTGGAAGGCGCCAAAGTAGAATGTGTCTGCGAAGTTATGCCGTACTCCGGCGGACTGCAGAGAAACATTGTACAGTGCCTGGAAGACTTCAACATTCCCCTGTACCTGTCCTGCACCGTTATTAAAGTACATGGTAAAGACCGCGTAGAAGGCGTTACCATTGCCAACGTAGACGACCACATGCTGCCAATCCCGGGCACCGAACGCTTCATTGAATGTGACACCGTTCTTCTTTCCGTCGGCCTGATTCCGGAAAACGAACTTTCCAACCAGATTGGTCTGGAAATGGATCCGGTTACCCGTGGCCCTAAGGTAAACGAAATGCGTGAAACTTCCCACAAGGGTATCTTTGCCTGCGGCAACGTTCTGCAGGTACATGACCTGGTAGACTTTGTTACCCAGGAATCCCAGATTGCAGGTAAGGGCGCTGCCCAGTATATTGCCGGAACGGAAGAACCGGAATACATTGACTGCAAAGGCATCAACGGCGTACGTTACACCGTTCCGCAGCACATCAACAAGAAGCAGAAGGAAGACGTTAAAATCTACTTCCGCGTTGCCAACGTTTACAAAGACAAGAGAATTGTGGTTACCTGCGGAGACAAAGAGCTCTGGAACCGCAAAAAGATCAAGCTGGCCCCCGGTGAAATGGAAAACGTTATCATCAAGGCCGCTGACCTTGCAGAAATGAAGTCCGGCGACGAAATCGTCGTTAGCATTGAGGAGGCGTAATCATGTCTGAAAGAAATTTGATTTGTGTAGCATGTCCTCGTGGCTGCCCGATTACCGTAACCATGGACGATGCCGGAAACATTACCAGCGTAACCGGTAACACCTGCAAACGCGGAGATGCCTATGCCCGTGCAGAAGTAACGCACCCGGAACGGTCCCTGACCTCTACGGTTCGTGTTACCGGCGGACAGGCTTATGTTGTTCCTGTTAAGTCCAGCGCAGCCCTGCCGAAGGAACTGCTCTTTGACGCAATGAAGGAAATCAACAAGGCTTCCATCCCTGCCCCGGCTCACATCGGAGATGTTGTTATCAAGAACATCCTGGATACCGGCGTAGACATTGTGGTCACCAACGAAGTAAAATAAGTTCTATTGAACCAAAGAAAGCCGTTGCTTTATGCAGCGGCTTTTTCTTTTGTCTTTTCTTTGGCGAGTCAGCTCCTTAGAAGAGCGAAGAAGGCCGACTCGCCAGTGAGCAGGTGCTCATTCTTCCTGCAAAGAATTGCGAATATGGACAAAATATCATATAATGTGTTAGTTATCATCGGAAAGGAGTGAGTCAATGTTCGAGACCGAATCCAGTAGAAGTCTGACCACCATCGGCTTCCTGCTTATTATTCTCGGCGCTGCCCTCCTTTTTTTCAACCAGTCTAATTACATGCAAACCCTCCGCACACAGGCGGAAGAAGTTACCACCTACTCGCAGTCTGCGCAGATAGAAGAAGAGCAGGACGAAAGAAAGCCTTCCGGCAGCAATGGGGAAAAAAGCAAGCCGCTGCAAACCATGGAGGACATTTATGAAGACCTTGGCATTTCCAAAGTGGTGCAATACTACTTCAAGTTTACGGACTATATGGAGGGTCTGGAAAACCGGATTCAGGACTTTGATAATCTATTTCTGGTCATCCTTGCCCTGCTTGGACTGTTTGCTGTAAAATCCTTCGTTCCCTTTGTTCCGGTTTCCCTGACCTGCTTTTTAAGCGGTGTGGTTCTCCCCTTCTGGCTGGCCATGATTGTCAATTTCCTTGGACTGGCCCTGATTTTTGCCATCAAGTACTTTTGGGGCAGAAGCCGGCCCAGCAACTATATTCACCGAACCATGAAGCGCTTTCCCACCATTGAATCCATAGTGGAAGGAGACGACATGGGTTCCACCCACGGCAACCCCATTCTCCTCTTTGCGCTGCGCATGGTTCCCTCCATTCCCATTAACACCATCAGCCAGCTGTATGGCTACATGGAATTTGATTTCTGGCGATACATGCTTCTTTCCATGCTGGGCTTTTCCGTTAAACTGGTAGTATATACCGTCATTGGTTCCAATGTGTATGATCCGTTCCAATCCGCTTTCATGCTGCCGTTTGCCATTATTCTGATTGTCAGCGGTACCGCAACTATCGGACTTGGCTGGTTCCTTTCCAAACGAAAGAAAAAGAGTACAAAGAAAAAAGGCAAAGAACAGGATGCCGTTCCTGTAGCACCGGCAAAGGAAACCAAGCCGGAAGAACCGGATGAAATTTAAGGTACAGGAGTAAAATCCTGTACCTTTTCTTTTGGCTTGATTTTATCCCCTTTGCAAGGTACAGTAATACTACATTTTTTAGAAGAGGTTCTGACAAATGAGCAAGAAAAATACCAATCCGAAGAAAAAAGGATATCAAAAAAGAACCGTCAGCCTGGACTTGAGCCAGGAGGACTTAAACCGGCTGAGCCGAATCAGCGGCTTAGTAGCAGAAAGCACGGCTGTCATGCTGGCTCTGCTGAAAATAGCAGACCGTTATGAATTAGGGAAACTTCCTTACAGCGAAGTTCTCCGTCTGTTCCAGGAAGACAAAATTGCCTCCTACCGTTTGGATATGGGAAGTCATGAATTACACTTCTTCCGTAAGGGTTCTGACCAACCAGAGGGCGCACTGATTCCGGGCTCCAAAGTATTTTTCCAGGACATCCATGAACTGGTCAAGAAGCGGAATGAACAAAATCCGGAAGAGGCGGTCAGAATGGAATACCACCGTGGCGTACCCTCTTCCCTCTATGTCGGCGCTGGCGTAGTATTGCTGGTCTTTTACATGTTCCGTGGTCTGTTGCTGGCCCAAAGCAGAAACGTACCGCAGATTCGCATTATGCAGGGCGGTGGACCTGCGGACCAGAAAAACGAAATTACCAAATCCAGCTTTACCTTGGAAACCGAGCGCAAGGCCACCTTTGAAGACGTGGCCGGTGCCGAAGAAGAAAAGGAAGAGTTGCAGGAAATTATTGAATATCTGAAGGATACCGAAAAGTTTACCCGGCTGGGCGCCCGCGTGCCAAAGGGCGTTTTGCTGGTAGGCCCTCCGGGCACCGGCAAAACCCTGTTAGCCAGGGCGGCTGCCGGGGAAGCAGAAGTCCCCTTCTTTTCCATTTCCGGTTCGGAGTTTGTGGAAATGTTTGTTGGCGTCGGAGCTGCCAGGGTACGGGACTTATTTGAAAATGCCAAGGAAAAAGCACCGTGCATTGTTTTCATAGATGAAATTGATGCCATTGCCAAGAAGCGTAGCTCTACCAGCATTGGCTCCAACGAAGAACGGGAAGCCACTTTAAACCAGCTGCTGGTAGAAATGGACGGCTTTGCCTCCGACGCCGGCATTATAATGATGGGCGCCACCAACCGCCCGGATGTGCTGGACCCTGCCCTGCTCCGGCCCGGCCGGTTTGACCGCCGTATTTATGTCGGATATCCCGACATAAACGGCCGCAAGGCCATTTTAAAGGTTCATTCCAAGGGCAAACCGCTGGCGCCGGAAGTAGACCTGGGAGAGGTTGCCAAAAACACATCCGGGTTCAGTGGCGCCGACCTGGAGAACCTCCTGAATGAAGCGGCACTGCTTGCCGCCAAGCGGAACCAAACTGCCATTACCAATCAGGACCTGCAGGAGTCTGCCGTTAAGGTCATGATGGGCCCGGAAAAGCGTTCCAAAAAGGTATCCGAGAAGGAACGCCGCTTAACGGCCTTCCACGAAGCCGGACATGCCATTGTTACCTACCACCTTCCAAATCTGGATCCGGTAACAGAGGTCTCCATTATTCCGCGCGGTTCCGCCGGCGGCTATACCATGTTCCAGCCACAGGAAGACCGCAATTATCAGTCCAAGGCGGAAATGCTGGATGAACTGGCCTCCCTGCTGGGCGGCCGTGTGGCCGAGGCCCTGTTCATCGGTGACATTTCCACCGGCGCTTCCAATGACTTAGAACGTGCTACCCAACTGGCCAGAAACATGATTACTCGGTACGGCATGAATGATATTCTTGGTCCGGTCTCCTTCCAGAGCCAGGACGAAGATTACTACATGCCCACCAAGGAATACTCCGAAAAAACCGCAGAACTGATTGACTCGGAAACGCGGAAAATCTTATCCGCCGCCTATCAGAAAGCGGAAACCCTGTTAAAGGAAAACAAGGATAAAATGGAGCAACTGGCCAACTTCCTGCTGGAACATGAAAAAATTGATGGCTCCGGTTTTGAACAGCTGATGGCTTCCAAGGAAAAGTAAAGAACTGAATCGCCAGACAAAAACATAGGCTCTGCCTTCCCCCCACGGGAAAGCAGAGCCGTTTCTTTTGTGTTCAAATGGTCATGCAGTTGAGATTAACTCTATTTATTTCAGGCCCGGAAATCAGGCATCCTGCACTTCAGCCGTCTGCACAATGTCCATAATATAGGGAACTACTTCGTCTTCCGTAATTTCCAGTACAGTGGCAAACTCTTCGTAAATCAGTTTTTCCGCGTGCTTCATGGCCGTTTCATCTACAGTCCAGAGCTTTTTGCCTTCTTCCTGCCGTGCCTGGCGATGCAGATGCAGGGATTTTAACAGCAACAGCAATTCCCGGCTGTCTCCGCGGTTAAAGATTTCCCGGTAGGTTTCATTGCGAACCCGGTTGTCGTCTATCCATTCTAAGGAATCTCCGGCAACGGAGCGGATTAAATCCAGAATTTCTTCTTTGGACAGGACCGTACGGATTTTGGAAAGCAAATGTTCATTGTCTACCGGTACATAAAAGGTGGATGCTTCATGGTTGGCAGGTTTCAGAATATAGTATTCCTTAAACTGGCCGGAAAATTTTTCTTTTCTTTTGTCTACAATCTGGCAAACGCCATTGTCTCCGTAAACGACAAAGGTATTTTTTTCTAACATAATTTCATCCTACTTCTCTTCCACAACATGTCTTCGGTGTCTTTGAATGCACGAAAAAATGGCCACACAGCCTTGCGACTATGTGGCCATTATAGCACAAATTTGGATAATTTTCCAGTTACCCTTATAAGGTGCAGGACAGTGCAATCAGGAGCAGACCTACAAAGTAGGTTCCGCTGTTGGTCCGGAGCACCAGTTTGCTTTCCTTATATTTGAACTTGTGAAGGGAAATAAACCAGTCACTGATCATGAAGAGAATGCTGCCGACAAACAGCAAGACACTCTGCGGATCATGCAATTGGAACAGTGCGGCAATGCTTAAGGTACCGTGCAGCATAACGGAAAACAGGTACGGATACATTTTGTTTTCGTATTTGCCGAAGGCAATCCAGCCGGATTTTCCAAGGTAAACCCAGATTCCGTTGAATACAACCAGAGGAATCAGGAACCACCAGTAGGAAGAGAACGAAACGCCGTTCTTTGTCAGATAAACCAGATAAGCGGCAAAAAGGAACACATTACCAAAGCCAAAAGAGAATCCGCCAAGACTGAAACTCTTCAGTAATAAAACGTCTCCCAGTGCGCTGAAGAAAAGCCCCAGTGCAAGTAAAATACCATAGGCACTTGCAATAACACCGGAATCTAACAATCCACCCCAGCCAATGGCAAGAAATAAGGCTGCTAAGAAGCATTTGTTAACCACACGTCTTTCATAGTTGCCGCTGGTTTCAGAAAAGAAATAAGAAACCAGTCCACCAAGATAAAGGACGGTTAATAGGATTAGGGTTGCTGACATAAACTTCTCCTTAGCGATATTTATTAAACCAGGCCGCAGTCTGATCTCCGGCACGTTTGCCATATTTGGAATCCGAATAAGCTACTGGATAAACATGCCCCAGTTTTGGATTTAACTGGAAGTCCAGCTTACAGGCAATGCCTCTGGCCTGCAGGTCCTTTGTGGCACGAACGGTCTGCCAATTGGCAACCACGTCAAGCAGGGACGTAAACAGAATAACCGGCGGATACTCTTTTACTGCGTCCAGACAGGCATCCAGGTTGCCATAATTATTGTACATGGCGTAGGCATACCCTTCCGGGCGAATACCAGCCGTATAAACATCATAAATACCGCCCACATTCAGGTACGGTACACCGGAGGTCAGGGCAACCGCTTTCACGTTCAGGCCAGCCCGTTCCATCTTATACGCAGCACACATTTCATCCGAAAGGTTGGCTGCAGCCAGATGTGCTGCCAGCTGTCCGCCGGCAGAGTCTCCGGTCAGGTAAATCCGATTCGGATCCATGGGATACTTTCCCAGGTTATTCTTTACCCAGAGCAATGCGGCGTTACAATCCTGCATCTGATCCACAATAGTGTATTCCGGGCAAAGACGATAGGAAATGTTAACCACGGCAAATCCGCGTTCCGCCAGATGGAGACAATAGTTTTTGTTCAGTTCCTTGTCTCCGTAAGACCAACCGCCGCCGTGAATATCAATAATGACCGGCAGGTGATCTGTGTCCTTCGTGCCTTCCGGGACATAAATGTCCAACAGGTGCATGGGATTTCCATCCTCCAGGTACGGAAGGTCTGTATACTCTTTCAGTACCGGGTACACCTGTTTGCTGAGGCGCTTCTGGTCGTTTGGTCCGCACATGGCCCGGAAGCCCTTTAATAAGGCTGCCGAAATGCTTTTCTTAACGTCCATTTCGCTTCTCCTTTTCTGCGATTTAGTCTTTATGATCCTCTGCAATACTTTCCTTTACTGCAGTTTCGTCTACCGCAACTTTCTTCCGGTTCTTTGGCTTTTCGTCTAACAGACCGGCTTTGTACATAATCAGGGCACCGGCCATGGAGATGGCAATGGAAATGAACATGCCGTAAGCAAGGGTAATGCCCGGAACAAACCAGTACAGGATGGCCATAGCCAGCATTGGCAGTTCCCAAAGCTTCGGGTTCTTAACGCAATACGGAACCAGGATGGCACCAAACAGGGCCGGTAATACCTGCTGGAAGGCCGGATAAAACAGACCGTTTTCGTTGGTCAGCATGGGAATAACCGGCGTCAGGGCCACACAGAAAATGGCAATGGTCAGGCAGGTAACAATGGAGGAAACACAAACGGCAAGAGTTGCCAGTACTTCCCCTTCATCCGAGTGAATATCTACATCTGCAGATTCTACTGCAGCAACAGTACAAGGGAACTTCAGGTTGGCAATGTTTCCGGTCAGGAAGGAAACATAGGTGGCGCTTGGTCCAATCAGGGTGGTATACATCAGATCTTCCCCGATACCACCGATACCGGTAATAATGTACAAGGAAGCGGCTGCCGCAAAAGCAGCGGCGGTTGGCCAGGCGTTCAGGTGCAGGCTCAGGGACAGCGGAATCATCATAAAGACAATTAATGCAACAACGCCCCAGATTCTGCCGTATACGTGGGTACGGTCATTGTATTTCTTTTCAATACCGGTAACGCGTTCTACTCCGTTTTCATCTATGGTAACGGCGGAGGATTTCTTTTTCTCTTTACTCATAGCTTAATACCTCCATTCCAGTGTGGCAAGATCCGTTGGCAGAATCTGGCCCAGAATCATAACAACCAGCATGGCGCTGAACATGGCAATTGGCATGGCCAGAGACTCTAGCCAGTGGTTCTGCCATTTGTTATTCAGTTTGACTAACAGATACATGACGCCCATGGAAACAATCAGAGCGGTAACAGACATGATACCTGCGCCGTCCCCCAGAACGGCCTTGTCACCAACGCCGGTAATGGATTTTGCGGCAAAGGCAATCATTAAGCCGATGAAGGCAGAGCCGGTCAGCGTGGAGCTGACAAAATTATTCTTGGAAGCAACACTGCTGACGCCGGTCTGAATGTACTTGGTAGCAATTGGAACAAATACCAGCGGAATGATGGAACCACAGGTCATAATCCAAGCGGCGGTTACAAAAGCCTGTTTGTCCGTAACTTCAGAAGCAAGGCCGCCTTTTACCCCAACAGCCTCTAAAGCTGTTACAGCAGCAGGAACTTCATAAGTTACCGAACCAATAACGGAAAGTCGGATCCAGGGAAGTACAATTCCCAGTGCTCCGGAAAGGGCTACAACCGTCATGACAACAGAAATGGCAGCCGGAAGACTAAAGAGTCCGGACTGCACCATAACGCCCTTCATAACAGACTTGTCCATCCCCAGTTCCTTTCCGCGGCGATACGCCCGAATCAGGAAGAAAAGGGAATCTGCCAGGACGAATAAAACGACAATGGCAGCAACGCAATAGATAAAAGTATCGGTTTTAAAATCCATTTCACTTCTCCTTTAAAAATGATGCTTAGATTTTATCTTATATTTGTTCGGTTTTCAACAAATATGCAGATAAAATATGCCGATGTTATTGGGCTTTTGTTGACTTTTTAGACAGGTGTCTGATACAATTTCACCCGATAATCCAAAGAGGAGGCTTTTGGCATGAAAAATCAGCATTTAAATAAGGTTTTAGAAGACGTACAGCTACGCAATCCCGGCGAAACGGAATTTATCCAGGCCGTTACGGAAGTTTTTGAGTCCCTGGATGTAGTAGCTGAAAAAAGACCGGATTTGGTAGAAGCCGGTATTTTTGACCGTATTGTAGAACCGGAACGCCAGATTATTTTCCGTGTCCCCTGGGTAGATGACCAGGGCGTGGTTCGCGTTAACCGCGGATTCCGTATTCAGTTCAATTCTGCCATCGGACCATACAAGGGCGGTCTTCGTTTCCATCCGTCTGTTAATGCATCCATTGTGAAATTCCTCGGTTTTGAACAAACCTTTAAAAACTCTTTGACCGGTCTGCCTATGGGCGGCGGTAAAGGTGGTTCTGACTTTGACCCAAGAGGTAAGTCGGATCTGGAAATTATGCGTTTCTGCCAGAGCTTCATGACAGAACTGGCCAAGAACTCGGTATCGGCACCGATGTTCTTGGCC
>CAVFBE010000062.1:0-12454 GCA_963620745.1 Muribaculaceae bacterium
GATCTGGAAATTATGCGTTTCTGCCAGAGCTTCATGACAGAACTGGCCAAGAACATCGGTGCCGATACCGACGTTCCTGCCGGTGATATTGGCGTTGGCGGCCGTGAAATCGGATTCCTGTTTGGCCAGTATAAAAGAGTTCGTAACGAATTTTCCGGCGTCCTGACCGGTAAAGGAGAAGCCTATGGCGGCTCCTTAATCCGTCCGGAAGCAACCGGTTACGGTGCCACCTACTTTGCCCAGGAAATGATGAAAGTCAACGGAGAAGAAATCAAAGGCAAGACCTTCGTTGTTTCCGGATACGGCAACGTAGCCTGGGGTGCTGTTAAAAAGATTACCGAACTGGGAGGAAAAGTCCTGACCATCTCCGGTTCTGCCGGTTATATTTATGATGAAGAAGGCGTTGGCTCCTCTCAGGAAAAAATTGACTACATGCTGGAAATGCGGGAAAACAGCAACGGCGGCATTCAGGACTATGCCGAAAAGTTCGGTGTACCGTTCTTCCCCGGCGAAAAGCCATGGGGCGTAAAGGCCGATGTTGTCATGCCGTGTGCCACCCAGAACGAAGTCAACTTTGAAGATGCCACCCACATTGTGGCAAACGGCACTCGTTATTATGTGGAAGCCTCCAACATGTCCACAACACCACACGCCATGGAATACCTGAAGAAGCAGAAGGTCAGCATCGGACCGGCCAAGGCAGCCAATGCCGGCGGCGTTGCCGTATCCGGCCTGGAAATGTCCCAGAACTCCCTTCGTTATAACTGGACGAAGGAAAAGGTTGATGCTAAACTGAGACATATTATGGTCAATATCTTCCAGGCCTGCAAAGAATCTGCCGAAGAATATGGCCTTGACGGTGACTATTGCGCCGGTGCTAACATTGCCGGCTTCATGCGTGTTGCCGAAGCAATGAAAGCACAAGGTGTTGTTTAATGAAAAATTTGTATTTACCTGACGGATATCAATCCGCCCTTACCCTGCTGGAAACACAGGAAGCCACCGCTGTTACCAGAGATCTGTTTCAGCAAAAGCTGGGAGCTGCACTGAATTTAACGCGGATTACCTGTCCCCTGTTTGTTGCCAAGGGCAGCGGAATTAATGATGACTTAAACGGCGTGGAACGGAAAGTAGAATTTACCATGCTGAACGTGGAAGGAACAGCCGAAATTGTGCAGTCCCTTGCCAAATGGAAGCGTATGGCCCTCTATCGTTACCACTACCCAGCCGGAACCGGCATTTATACCAACATGTCTGCCATCCGCCGGGATGACGACTGTGACTCCCTGCATTCCATTTATGTAGATCAGTGGGACTGGGAAAAGGTCATCACCAAAGAAGACCGTACCGAAGCCTATCTGAAGGAAACAGTTTGCAAAATTGTCAATGCGTTAGTAGATACCAAAGAAGAACTCAACCGGCGGTATCCACAACTGAAAACCACCTTACAAAGAGACGTTACCTTTGTTACCACACAGGAACTGGAAGATCAGTATCCTGAACTGACTTCCAAGGAACGGGAGAACGCCTTTGTAAAGGAACATAAAACCGCATTCATCATGCAAATCGGCGGCAAACTGAAAAGTGGTCAAAAGCATGACGGCCGCGCCCCGGACTATGATGACTGGTCCTTAAACGGAGACATCTTCTTCTGGAATGAAACCCTTAGCTGTGCAGAAGAAATCTCCTCCATGGGCATTCGGGTAGATGCTGACTCGCTGAAACAGCAATTGGCAGAGGCCGGTGCAGAAGACCGTCTGGCCTACCCATTCCATCAGGGCATTGCAAACGGCACCATCCCGCTAACCATCGGCGGTGGTATTGGTCAGTCCCGGGTCTGCCTGCTGCTTTTGGAAAAGGCTCACATTGGTGAAGTACAGGTTTCCCTGTGGCCGGAAGAAATGGTGGAACTCTGCCGGGAAAACAATATTTTCCTGCTACAGTAAGTTCCAGTTGCAGTAATCCTTACATTGCATGTTTTTGGAAGCTCTTGCATTTTTGCAGGAGCTTCTTTCTTTTTTCTCTTATTTTACTTTGCACATATCCTGATTCTGCAAAACAAATCCTCCAAAAATGGTCAAAAATTCACTAATTTTTCTTTTCATGGATGTATTGCCTTTCTAAAAAATAGTGCTAAAATTGCATGGATGCGGGAACCGGAACGGGGTCCGCTCTTGCTTTATGCTTTTGAAAAGAGGTCTTCCATTATGAGTATCAGTTTGCTCTATTGCATTCCCTTTGCAGGGTTGCTTCTTTCCATTGCCATTGTTCCTTTGTTTGCCGGGAAGTTCTGGGAAAAGTATTATCCACTTGCAGTGGTGTTCTGGTCCCTTGCTTTTATTATTCCCTCCATCATCGGCCTTGGCGGATCCTTTACCGTAGAAACCGTTTTGGACTGTATCTTCAATGACTACATGACCTTCATTATTCTGCTGTTTGGTCTGTATTGCGTGTCCAGTAACATTACCATTCACTGCCGGCTGGCCAGCACGCCGAAAATTAATACCATTTTCCTGGCCATCGGTACCCTGCTTTCCAGTATCATCGGCACCACCGGTGCTTCCATGCTGCTGCTGAAGCCGTTACTTCGTATCAACACCAGAAGAGGTAAAAAGACCCATCTGGTTGTCTTCTTTATCTTCTTAATTTCCAACATGGGCGGCTGTCTTACCCCGATTGGTGACCCGCCACTGCTGATGGGCTTTTCCAGAGGCGTCCCGTTCTTCTGGGACCTGAAGATCTTCCCCATTCTGCTGCTGAATATGGTCATCCTTCTTACCGTCTTTTATCTCTTTGACTCCCACCTTTATAAGAAGGAAATGACTCCGGTTCTGGATCACCTGCAAAAAGGCGGCACTTCTTTCCGCTCCATTACTTCTAACATCCATGTTTCCGGAAAGCACAATCTGATTTTCCTGGTTATTATCATCCTGGCTGTTATCCTTTCTGGTTATCTGCCAACCCTGTCCCTGTTCCAGGATGCTTCCGGTGCCACACTTGGCATCCACATTTACAAAGACGTTATGGTTTCCTATCCGGAGCTGATTGAAGTTGCCATGATTCTTCTGGCGGCCCTTGGTTCCCAGAAAACTACCAAGAGAAAAGTGGACAAAATCAAAGTCTTCAGTTGGGATCCCATCAAAGAGGTTGCCATTCTGTTCGTTGGCATTTTCATTACCATGCAACCGGCCCTGATCATTCTGAAAGGCCTTGGCAACTCTTTGACCATTACCCATCCGTGGGAATTCTTTGCCATGACTGGTGCCCTGTCCTCCTTCCTGGATAACACGCCGACTTATCTGGTATTCTTTACTATGGCTTGCTCCATGGGCTTTACCTCAGGGCTGACTACTACCGCAGGAATTATCCCGGTTGTCTTCCTGAAGGCTATTACCTCCGGTGCAGTCTTTGCCGGTGCCGTTACCTACATTGGTAACGCCCCGAATATGATGGTTAAGAACATTGCCGAAGAAAGAGGCATCAAGATGCCTTCCTTCTTTGGATATATGGCATGGTCTGTTGGTATCCTGGTTCCGGTCTTTGTTCTGGATTGCCTGATCTTCTTCCGTTAACAACCGGATTATCCCAAAACACTAAAGCTAAATAAAACCCAAAAGCCCGTTACAGCAGTTGTTGCTGTAACGGGTTTTCTGTTTGTAATGAATTATTGAATTCTGCCAAACTGCTTTTCCAAGTCTGTACGGGTCATTTCAAACAGAATGGGTCTGCCATGAGGGCAATAGCGCAACTGGCGATGGGAAAGGAGATACGACACCAGGCGTTCCTGCTCTTCCGGTGGCGTGTGGTCTCCCGCTTTAATGGCGGCACGACAGGCCATGTTGCAATAAATCCATTCCAGTTTTTCCGGTTCTGCCCCTCGATGGTTCATCAGATACCCGGCAATTTCTTCCAGCAGTGCTTTGGGGTCCTCCCCTTCCAGCATGACCGGTATTTCCCGCAGTAGTACGGTACCGAAGCCGAAGTCATCTACTTCGTATCCGGACTGGGAAAGGAATTCCCGGTTGTCTAAAATCACCGCGTACTCTTCTTTGCTTAACGAAACTGCAGCCGGACTTAAAAGCAATTGGGATTGAATAGGTTCCTTGTTGGCTTTCAGTTCTTCAAACAGAATCCGTTCGTGGGCCGCATGCTTGTCCACCCATAAAATCAGGTTGCCGGTTTCCACCAGAATATAGGTTTTAAACGCCTCTCCGATAATCCGGAATTCCGGTACTTCCTGCTGGTCTGCGTAAGCCACAGGAGCCGGCTCCGGCGTACTGGCAGCCTGTTCTACCACCTGCTCAACGGCACGTTCTGCAAAGGCCTTTACCCTTTCCGGAACGGGATTGACCGGATTTCTCTGCGATTTAGGGACATACGGTACTGCCGGCTTCTTTTCCTGTTTTTCCGAAGGTGCAATCTGTTCCGCATCTTTTGTGATGGAAGCAAGACTCTTTGGAAGAGCGGTTTCTTTTACCGGCTTTTTACCGGAAGAACCTGCTTTCCCCTGTTCCTTGAACTCCTTCGGCAATTCTTTGGCCCAGAAGCCCTCTACCTTTTCCGGAAGATCCGGATCCTTTTTCTTTAATTGCAGCTGTTCCCCGCTTTCTGAGCGGAACTGCTTTTGCCGCTTGGCTTCCAACCGGCTTAGGTCAACCCGGTTGGGGACATCCTTTTGCTGAATGGCATTCTTGGCAGCATAATAAACCGCATCAAATACCACCCGTTCATTTTCAAAGCGCACTTCCGTCTTGGCCGGATGAACATTCACATCCACAGCTTCCAGCGGCATGGTAATATGCAAAACGCAGGACGGAAAACGCCCTACCATGATGGCATTTTTATAGGCCTGCTCCAGGGCAGCCGTTGCCGTCTTGCTCTTGACCAGGCGGCCGTTTAAGAAGAAGAACTGCATGGAGCGGTTGGAACGGGAATAACTGGGTTTGGAAACCAGTCCGGTTACCTGAATGCCGTTTAATTCGTAATTGGTTTCCACCAGGCCGCCGGCAAAGTCAGCGCCAAAGACGGAGTATACCGCTGCCTGGAGCCTGCCGTTTCCCGGCGTGGCCAGTTGCTGCCGGTCGTCCCGGATAAAGCGGATGGAAACTTCCGGATGGGATAAAGCAATGCGGTCTACTACACCGGCTACACTGTTGCCTTCCGTAACGTCCTTCTTTAAGAACTTCATACGGGCAGGCGTATTATAAAACAGATCTTTGACCACAATGGTGGTTCCGGCGGGACAACCGGCATCATCCAGCAGGACTTCTTCCGAGCCCTCCATTTTATAAACGGTGCCAATGGTATCGTTTTCCGTCCGCGTTAACAGGTCTACTTTTGACACGGCGGCAATGGAGGCCAACGCCTCCCCGCGGAATCCAAGAGTTCCGATTTTATGGAGGTCCTCCTCTGTCAGCAGCTTACTGGTGGCATGGCTTTTAAACGCATTTTGTACGTCTTCCCGGGCAATTCCGCATCCGTTATCCGTAACACGGATTAACGTAATGCCACCGTGTTTAATTTCCACGGTAACGGCGGTGGCACCTGCGTCAATGGCATTTTCCATCAGCTCTTTGACTACGGAAGCCGGCCGTTCTACCACTTCTCCGGCCGCAATTAAATCTGCCATATGTTTTGGCAGTACATTAATTTTGGGCATGGGGAACCTCCTTTCTTTTTATGGAAAACCGCTTCTTAGTCCTCCAGATCTTTGGCCTGGCTGCAAAGCTGGTACAGCGTTTGCATGGCTTCTATCGGCGTTAGCGTATTAACATCCAGGGTCTGCAGGGTTTCCATAATCTGTTCTTTTTTGCCGGAAGCAAAGCTGATTTGCAGTGTTGCCGGATCTTCTGCTTCTTCCGGCTCTGTTATGGCGCCTTCCATGTCGGCAGAGCGCACGTCATCCAGTTTACTTTGCAAAGCCGCAATATGGGCTAATACTTCCTTTGCCCGCTTGACTACTGCGTTTGGTACACCGGCCAGTTTGGCAACTTCAATACCGTAACTGCCGTCCGCTGCACCCGGCACAATGCGCCGCAGGAAGATGATGTCGTCTCCCCGCTTTTTGCAGGCAATGTTGTAATTCTTTACCGATGGGTTTTCGGCTTCCATCTCTGTTAATTCATGATAATGGGTGGCAAACAGGGTTTTGGCACCCAGTTTTTTCTTGTTACATACATATTCCAGAACGGCTTTGGCAATACTCATGCCGTCATAGGTAGAGGTTCCGCGGCCAATCTCATCCAGAATAATTAAACTGTTCTTGGTGGCATTTTTCAGAATGTTAGCCACTTCGGACATTTCTACCATAAAGGTGGATTGCCCGGAAGCAAGGTCATCGCTGGCTCCGACACGGGTATAAACTGCATCGCAAATGGAAATGCGGGCAGACGAAGCCGGAACAAAGGAACCAATCTGTGCCAGAATGACAATCAGCGCCACCTGCCGCATGTAGGTAGATTTACCGGCCATATTCGGTCCGGTAATCAGTGCCACCTGACGGCTGTCTTCGTCCAGGAAGGTATCGTTCGGTACAAACGGATTTCCGTCCAGCATCTTTTCTACCACCGGATGGCGTCCGTCCCGAATTTCAATAACCCCGTCCTCTGTAATTTCCGGGCAGACATAATTGTTTTCCACTGCCACTTTGGCAAAGGAGCAAAGGACATCCAGCGCTGCTACTGCATGGGACGTGGTCTGGATCCGAACCAGCTGTCCGGCAATCTGTTCGCGAACACCGGCAAATAAATCATGTTCCAGCTTTACAATACGCTCCTGCGCACCAAGGACCTTGGATTCCAGTTCCTTAAGCTCTTCAGTAATGTAACGCTCCGCATTGGCCAGCGTCTGTTTGCGAATATAATTTTCCGGCACACTTTCCGAAGCGGAATTGGGCACTTCAATGTAATACCCGAAGACCCGGTTGTAACCGATTTTCAGTTTGCTGATGCCGGTCTTTTCCCGTTCGGCAGCTTCAATGGAAGCCAGGAAGCCACGGCCGTCATTGACAATATTCCGCAGTTCATCCAGCTCCTGATGGTAGCCTTCGCGGATCATGCCGCCTTCCCGAATGGAAAACGGAGGCTCTTCCACAATAGCGCTGTCAATGAGCGTTAAAATATCCTCCAGCGGGTCTATTTGCTGTTCAATTTGTTTCAGCAACTCCGTGGGCGCTTCGGCCAAAAGGGCCTTAATGGGCGCCAGGCGAGTTACTGTTTCATATAAGCTTCTCAGTTCTCTTGCATTGGCAGTACCATACGAAATCCGGGTAATCAGACGCTCCATATCATGAACCGGAATCATGTACTCTGCCAGTTCATCCCGCAGTTGCATAGAGTCGGTCAGATAAGCAACTGCATTCTGACGGCGGATGATAGCCGCCGGAGAAATCAGCGGTTGCTCCAGATAGGACCGAAGCAGACGCTTGCCCATGGCGGTTTTGGTCTTATCCAAAACCCAGAGCAGCGTACCGCGCTTTTCCCGGTTCCGCAGGGTTTCCGTCAGTTCCAAATTGCGTCTGGCGGAAAAGTCCAGCTTCATATACTTGGAGTCTGTGTAATAGTTAATGTCCCGCAGGTTATCTAGGGAATTCTTCTGCACTTCATACAGGTAGTTCAGTGCTGCGCCAAGGGCACAGATGGCATTTTCCCCGGTCAGATTCAGTTCCTCGGTAGTGCGGCCGAAGTGTTCCTGTATCAGGTCGGCGCACTTCTCCGGATCAAATTCAGACCGATTCCGTTCTTCCAAACTGGAACCTTCCTGCTTTTCCCGGTATTGCCGGAGACTTTTCAGCTTTCCTGCCTGTGCATTAACCAGCAATTCTTTTGGAGAAAAACGGCCCAGTTCATCCAGGGTTCGTTCCCCGTCTGCACTCTCCTCTACCTCCGTTACAAAAACGGAGCCGGTGGATATATCTATAAAGCAAATGCCGGTACTACCCTCTGCATGGCAAAGGCAGGCAAGATAGTTGTTCTTTCCTTCATCCAGCATATTGCTTTCAATGACCGTACCCGGTGTAATAATCCGGACTACTTCCCGGGAAACCAGTCCTTTTGCCAGAGCGGGGTCCTCGGTCTGTTCACAGATTGCTACTTTGTAGCCGTGCTGTACCAGTCTGGCCACGTAGTTGTCAGCGCTGTGGAACGGCACACCGCACATGGGAGCACGTTCCTCCTGTCCGCAGGCTTTTCCGGTCAGGACCAGATCCAGCACGGACGAGGCAAGCTTGGCATCCTCAAAGAACATTTCATAGAAATCTCCCAGTCTGTAAAACAGGATGCAATCCTGATACTCCTCTTTTATTTGCAGGTATTGTTTCATCATTGGAGTATATTCTGCCACGGTTTCACCTCTAACTACGCGTTTTTTCAGCCAATGCTATCAAATGTTTGTTTATTCGTTGCAACCACAACTACCGCCGCATCCGCCGCAGGAGCCGCAGTTTCCGCCGCATTCTTCCTGGGATGGTTCACAGGTTGCAGGGTCTTCGCCGTTGGCGCAGAGATACAGAATCTGTGTCATATAGGACATTAACCCATTCAACTGGTTGCGAGCATCATTCAGGGCAGCCATGGATTCGGCAGCCATGATTTCCTGATACAGGCCCTGGAATTCCTGGTCCATTTTTTCCATGCCGGACTGATCCGGTTCTTCCTTGGCCATTTCTGCCTGATAAGCAGCCTGTAATGCCTGCAGGGTCTGCATTTTTGCATTTACGGCTTCGTCTGCCTCAGCTGCCTTGCTGGCAGCAACAAAGTTCTGGTAGGTTTCGTCGTCCTGCAGAGCAGCACCCAGCGCCCTGGTCATTTCAATTAAGTTCATAAAAATCTCCTTTATTGGGCGAGTCAGCCCGTTTTTATTCTGCAAGGGTTCCCTTCAGAATCCAGGTTAACGGTTCTGTTACGGTAACATTGCAAAAAGTTCCAATGATTTCTTCCGGTCCGTCAAATTCAATCATGACATTGCCGGAGGTTCTGCCGTTAATTTTGCCCTTTTTCCCGCGGCCTTCGGCCAAGACGCGGAAGGTCTGTCCTTTGGTTGCAGCTGTTCTCTGGCTTGCAATCTGCTCCTGTGCAAATTGCAGTTCTTCAAACCACTGTTGCTTGATTTCCCTGGTAACAGGGTCCGGCATTTTTGCACCCGGTGTTCCAACGCGGGGACTATAAATGAAGGTATACAGGGACGTAAAGCCCACTTCCTGTACCAAAGAAACGGTGTCTAAGAATTCTTCGTGGGTTTCTCCGGGGAAGCCGACAATTACATCGCTGGTCAAAGAAAGATCCGGCATAACCTGTTTGGCGTAGTGAACCAAATCCAGATAACGAGCCCGGTCATAATGGCGGTTCATGGCTTTCAGCACGCGGTCATTGCCGCTCTGGAACGGCAGATGCAGATGGCGCTCTACCTTTTCACATTCGGCCATGGTATCCAGTAACATATAGGAACAATCCTTCGGATGGGAAGTCATGAAACGAATCAGGAAGTCTCCTGGAATGTCATTGATTTCTTTTAACAGTTTAGAAAAGAGATCCTTTTCCCCGAAGTCATTGCCATAGGAATTGACGTTCTGTCCCAGCAGCATAATTTCCTTGTAGCCCTGGGCAACCAGGTCTTTGGCTTCCTGCACAACCACGTCATAGGCGCGGCTGCGTTCCCGTCCGCGGACATACGGAACAATGCAATAGGTGCAAAAGTTGTTGCAGCCATAAGAAATTGGCAGGAATGCTTTTAACTGGTTAGTCCGCTTCATGGGAAGGCCTTCTGCAACGGTATTATTTTCATCCAGGCAGAACACGCGGTCTTCTCCGGTGTATAAGCGGTAAATAAATTCCGGCAAACGGTACTGCACAAAGGTACCAAATACCAAATCCACGTAACGGAAGTTGCGTTTCAGGCGCTCCGCAATGTGCGGTTCCTGTACCATACAGCCGCAAACCGCAATAATCAGGTTCGGGTTCTGTTCTTTCAGTTTTTTCAGACGTCCCAGGTTACCGAAAACCCGTTCTTCTGCGTGTTCCCGCACACAGCAGGTGTTATATAAAATGAAATCGGCTTCTGCCGGATCTTCGGTAAATTCATATCCGATTTCCTGCAGGATACCGTCAATCCGCTCTCCTTCTGCCACGTTTCCCTGGCAGCCGTAAGTATGGGTCATGGCCTTGGGAACCCGGCTGCCCAAGCGGTCCTGGAGCAGTTGTTTATCCCGGGTCATGTAGTCAAATTGCAATGCAATTTCTGCCTTGGCAATAGCCAAAAAGCGTCCCTCCTCCGCTAAAAATTCGGAAAATATTTTACCATACGGGTAGGTATAAGTAAAGGAATCTGCCCTGCCCGGAAAGCTTTAAGATTCTTTTAAGAAAACTTCAAGGAAAGCTGTTTATAATGTGGTATGTGCTTAAAAATAGGTACTATTTTCGGAGTAAACTAAGCAAAAGGAGATGTTTTTTTGTATACCAACAAATACCCGTTTATCTTCATTCACGGCATGATGGGCTGGGGTGAAGAACAGAAAATTTACCCGGTCATGCCCTATTGGGGAATGGTTTGCGGTAATTTAGTAAAACAGCTGAGAAGCGAAGGTCTGGAGGCCTACGCTCCACAGGTTGGCCCTTTAGGCAGTGCCTGGGACCGTGCCTGTGAACTGTATGCACAGCTGACCGGCACCCAGGTTGACTACGGTGCTGCCCATGCTGCCAAATATCATCATGAACGGTTCGGCCGCACCTATGATAAGCCATTGGTAGAAGGCTGGGGCCAGCCAATGGAAGACGGCGGCATTAAGAAGATTCACCTGTTGGGGCACAGCTTCGGCGGCGCCACCATGCGTATGCTGGTAACCCTTCTGGAAGATGGCGCCGAAGAAGAACGTGCCGCAACACCGAATGATCTTTCCCCGCTTTTTGCCGGTGGTCACGGTGCATGGGTGCAGAGCCTGACTTCCATTTCTGCGCCGCATGACGGCACTACCTTCGTTCATGCCTTTGAAGGCTTTATGAAAGTGCTAAAACCGGCCGTTGTATGCTTAACCGCAGTGCTGGCCAATCTTGGCGGCGGCCAGTATTATGACATCCACATGGAACAGTATGGCATGAACGAAGACCCGTTCCATGCTACCGGTAAGAAGCACTTCCTGTTAAGTGCCAAGCAATGGCAGGGCCTTGTTAACATCTGCAAATATAAAGACAACGTATTTGATGATCTTCGCATTGATCAGGCGGCAGACATGAATCAGCGTCTGCACCCATGCAAGGACACCTACTACTTCTCTATCGCCGGCAACGGTACCAATGCAAACCGGTGGCATCCGGAATTCCAGGTGCGGGCTCCTATCATGATTTTTGCCTTCATTCCGTTTGCAAAAGTCATGGGTAAGTTCCCGGTTTGCACCATCAACGGCACCGTTGTGGACGAAACCTGGCGGCCGAATGACGGTCTGGTGCCCCTGGCTTCTGCCCGGCACCCGCAGCGGGAACCCTTCGTTCATTTTGAAGACGATCCGGAAATGCGAAAAGGCATCTGGCATGTTATGCCGGACTATGAAGCCGACCACGGCACCGTCATCGGCGGATCCATCTCCTACATCGGCCCTGGCAAGAGCAAGCCTTACGCCAAATATTGGCGTGCGCATCTTGCCATGCTGCAGGAGCTGGAAGACTAATCTACCGGAATACCAAACCACCATTGAAAAGGACCTGCGCCGGCGGCGCAGGTTCTTTTCTTACCGTTGCAACAACAAAAGGACCTGCGCAAATGCTGAGGTGCCGCAACGAAGGTTTTGAAAACAAGTGGTAAAGACTATCGGAACGGTATATTGCAGAAAATCTAAAAAATATTTGGAGGAAACTGCAATGAAATCATTATTTGAACAATTTGGCGGAACTTATCGTGAGGAAAACGGGTATCTTATTCCTAATTTGAGTTTGCCCGATGAAGAACAGCATACGATTGGAATATGGGGACAACGACACAGAAGATATTTGAAAGAAAATCGCAGAGTGTTTTACACCGGGTTGCTGACGAGTGGAAAGTTAAACGGTTATCTTGCGGATATTGACAGGCAGGCGGAGGAAATATTCTCTCGACTGGTAAGGCAGATGGCAGAAACCGAAGGCATAACCGAAAAGCTGAAAGACGACGATATGATGTCGTGGGTCGGTCGAATGAACGGTGTGAGAAGCCGTGCGGCGGAAATCGTCAATGCGGAGCTGATCTTCGCATAGCCGCCGAAAACAGCACAATTGCCCAAAACGAGGGAGAAGGTACAATTACCTTCTCCCTCACTGTCTGCGGCTTGAAAAACGCCTGATACAAGGCTTTCCGTGCGTCTATTTTTCGACTGCTGCTGTAAACAGTTTTTTTGCGTTTGGGGCGGAATTTTCCGAAAACCGATTGAAAAAATGATGAAAATATGCTATACCACGTTTGTATAATTGTAGGGGTAGGGGTTCTTGTACCC
>CAVFBE010000063.1:0-41471 GCA_963620745.1 Muribaculaceae bacterium
GCTCGAATTTACATTGAACTTAATGGACTGTATTCAGTTTTCAGGGTACAACCTGACGAAGGACCTCAACAGGGGTCCTTTTTTTGTTGCCCTTTTACAAAGTACTGTGCTATACTTTAATGCGTGAAAATGAAACTATGGGGAAGTCTGTATTTTGGAGGTTTAACATGAAAACGCAAACATTTCTGACACGGTGCATGGCAGTTGCCGTGCTGCTGGCAGTAATGCTCTGTTCTTTCCTGTACCCGGTATCCGCAGCATCGGAAAAGGATTCTTATATTAATTCTTTAGTTAGTGCCGGATTCCCAAAAGCGTATGCGGAAAAATTGTATACGGTACATCAGTCCCATCCAAACTGGAAATTTACTGCGGTAAAGACGGGCTTGAACTGGTCTGATGCCTTAAGCGCGGAAACCGGCAATAATTTGAACCTGGTTCCATTGCAGAAATCTGCCGATGCCAGTGCTACACGCCTGTATCGGGATAAATCTGTCGGCACGTATACTTCTAACGGTGGATTTACCTATTCTGTAGTAGACGGTTCCAATGCCAATCAAACCGGTTGGATCCGGGCTACGCCTATGGCCGTTTCTTACTTCATGAATCCGTATACCTTCCTTGGCAATGACATTACCATGATGCAGTTCGAGTCCTTGGAATGGAATTTTGATTCTTATGACGAAGCGGTAAAGGTAGTAACCAGCATGTTGGCCAACACGTTTATTGCAAGCACCTATACTACACGTAGTAAAAACTATGTTACCTCTGACGGTAAGATCAAATACACGGACACATCCGGAAATACCCAGACTATTAATAAGACTTACGCGGAAGTTATCTGCACTGCAGCAAAGAATAATAATGTAAACCCGTGCTTCCTGGTTTCCAAGATTTTAGGAGAGCATGGAGTAACCGGCAGCAGTAGCGTTACCGGAACCTATGGTTCTTATACTGGATATTACAATTACTTCAACATCGGTGCAGTAGATGACAGCAATGGACAGGCGGTTGCACACGGCTTGAAATATGCTAAGAGCTACGGTTGGACAACACCTGAAAAGTCCATTAATGGTGGTACTGAAACCATTGCAAAGTACTACATCGCCAGAGGGCAGAACACGTCCTACCTGCAAAAGTTTAATATGACCTCCAATAACACGTATAATCACCAGTACATGAGTGCGGTTAACGGGGTTGTCAACACTACGTATTCCACGTATAAAGCGTATCGGGATGCCGGCGTTCTGGATCAGTCCAAAACGTTCTACATTCCTATCTTTAATAATCTTCCGGAAACCAGCGGTACGGCAATTCAGTTTACCGGTTATCAGGGCTCCGGTTCCGGTGTGGCAACGGCCACGGTTAACCTGCGGGATGAACCGTCTGTTTCCGGTGGAAATCAGGCTGGCTCCATTACTACCGGGGAAACCATTACCGTGGAAGGTGGATTCCGGGATACCCGTGTTGCTTATACGGGCACTGTGGATGCCACGAAATATCGTATGTATAGCCCGCTTTGGTATAAGGTAACCACGTCTAACGGCGCAACGGGATACGTTGTGGAAGAATCGGTAGATGTCAGTGCTTTGGCCAAGGTTTCCCAAGGGAAAACCTTCAAGCTGAAGTATTCCGTTTCCGGAAATGAAACGCCGTACTTTTTCAGCCAGGACACCCGCATTGCCAAGGTTTCCTCGTCCGGTGTAGTAACCGGCGTGGGGGACGGCACCACTAAAGTGGTTGCTTACTTAAGTAATGGTGCCTTTGATGTTCTGAAAGTAACCGTTGGTGACGGAGACACGGAAGAAGAAGCGTCTTCTGATACCGAAACGGAATCCTCTACAGAAAGTACCACAGAAGCAGAGTCTTCCACGGAAGCAGAATCCTCTACGGAATCCTCCACGGAAAGCACCACGGAAACCCCGTCGGAAGATCCGGTAACGCCGGAAAAGACCTATCCGGATTATTCCAGTGAAGATATCCGCCTGGTTAAGGACTCTAACGGAGACTTCTACTGTTATCGCAATGGGGAATTTGTAAAATATACCGGTATTGCCAAAGGAGACAGCGGCGCATGGTGGTATTGTGAAGACGGCGCGCTTCGCACCAAAACCATCCTTGCCAAGAACCAGAACGGCTGGTATTACTGTGAAAAAGGTAAGGTTACCTTCCAGTACAACGGACTGGCAACCAACCAGAATGGAACTTATTATTTGAAGAACAGTAAGGTTCAGTTCAGTTACAATGGAACCTATACTAAGGATGGAACAACCTATACCATCAAGAACGGAAAGGTGGTTTCGTCTACCAAATCCAGCACGGCGTCCTGCCCGTACCGGGAACCGTCCTATGTGGTAAACCGTTCCAAGTATGAATACGGAAAAATCCGTAAGGGCAATGAAGGCGTTAAATGGGTTCAGTGGTGGCTGACCAAGAAGGGCTACTACAATGACAAGATTGACGGCTTCTTCGGGCCCGGCACACAGTCTGCTGTAAAGAAATTCCAGAAGGCCAACGGTCTGGATGCGGATGGCTCTGTCGGACCCATTACCAGAAAAGCACTGAAAAGCTGACTTTTCCACCTGGAGTGGAACCCAAAATAACAAACGAAAGAGCGCGTTGAAAAACGCGCTCTTCTTTTCAAAGACTGCTCTGACAGAATCCGGGTTTTGCAAGCTTTTTTCCTTGACCGAACCCTGGCTTTATGGTAAAGTAACTGTACCTCTTAAAAGAGGGCTCTTTTTTTGTGCGCATTTTTACAAAAAGAAAGCCCGTGCAGAGAGGGAGGCAAAGGGCTCCCCGCATTGTTTAGAGGAGCAAAAATTTATCCAGAAGTATGGAGGTGCCGTCAATGAGAGTTAGAGTTACTCTTGCTTGCACAGAATGTCAACAGCGCAATTACAACACAATGAAAAACAAGAAGAACTCCCCTGACCGTTTGGAGATGAACAAGTATTGCAAGTTCTGCAAGAAACATACTCTCCACAGAGAAACCAAGTAAAAGGAGGCTCCGTTTATGGCAAAGAATGCTAAAACGCCGAAGACTTCCTCCAAGCCGGCCAAAAAAGCCGACGCTACTCAGTCCAAGGGCAATAAAGCTCTGGAATCCATTAAAAAATGGTTCAAGGATCTGAAAACCGAAATCAAGAAGATTCAGTGGACAAAGGGCAAGGACCTTTGGAAAAACTGCCTGGTTGTTCTTCTGGTTGTTCTGGTTATCGGTATTGGTGTCTGGATTGAAGATGCCATCCTGGTTAAACTCAGAGAAGTTATCTACAATCTGTCTTTAACTGACACGGAGACCGCACTGATTATGGCCCGTGCCTTCCTTGGATCTCTAGCGTTGTAACGGAGGCGGTTTCTATGGCAGGAATTTCCAAGTGGTACGTTGTTCATACCTATTCCGGGTATGAAAACAAGGTAAAAGACAACATTGAAAAAGTAGTAGAAAACCGGAAAATGCAGGATTTAATCCTGGATGTTCGCGTTCCTACCGAAACCGTTCAGGAAGTCAAAGAGAACGGCGAAGTCAAAGAAGTAGAACGTAAGGTTTTCCCGGGTTATGTTCTGGTAAAGCTGGCTGTAGAACAAAGCGGCGAAGAATATACCATGAACGACGACGCCTGGTACGTTATCCGCAATACCCGCGGATGCACCGGATTTGTTGGTCCGGAAAGCAAACCGGTTCCGTTGACAGACGCTGAAGTAGAACACCTTGGCGTAGACATCAGAACCGTGGAAGTCAACTACGCAGTCGGAGACTATGTCAGAATTATTGACGGTCCGCTTTCGGATTTCTCCGGTACCGTAGAAAGCATTGACCTTGATAACAATAAGGTTAGTGTACGGATTTCCATGTTCGGCAGGGAAACCACTGTCGAAACCATGCTCAACCAGCTTGAGCTCGGCGTAGAGGGCTGAATCGCCTGAAATACGCAGTATTAATCTTGGTAATGAGCGGATTTCCGCTTTCATTACGGGAGTCTCTTTCAGACTTCCGGTGGGAGGAACAATGCTCTTGTTCCGCCAATTACCACAATTCTTTGGAGGTGCAATTATGGCACAGAAAGTTATTGGCTTTATTAAGCTTCAGATTCCTGCCGGCAAGGCAACCCCAGCCCCGCCTGTAGGTCCTGCACTCGGTCAGCATGGTGTTAACATCATGGCCTTCACGAAGGAATTCAACGAGCGCACAAAGAACGACATCGGTCTGATTATCCCAGTTGTAATCACAGTGTATGCAGACCACAGCTTTACCTTTATCACCAAGACCCCGCCAGCAGCAGTTCTTCTGAAAAAGGCTGCCGGTATTGAAAAGGCTTCCGGTGAACCAAACAAAACAAAGGTAGCTACCGTTACAAAGGAACAGGTTCAGAAGATTGCCGAGCAGAAGATGCCGGACCTGAACGCTGCCAGCCTGGAAGCTGCAACCAGCATGATTGCCGGTACCGCTCGCAGCATGGGCATCACTGTAGTGGATTAATGCGGGAGGATAGACAGAATGAAACATGGTAAGAAGTATGTTGACAACAAAAAGCTTGTTGACAGAACAAAAACATATGAAGTAGGCGAAGCTCTTGACCTTGCCTGCAAGACTGCTACCGCAAAGTTTGACGAAACAATTGAAGCTCACATCCGTCTTGGCGTTGACTCCCGTCACGCTGACCAGCAGGTTCGTGGCGCTGTTGTTCTTCCGAACGGAACCGGTAAGCAGGTTCGCGTTGCTGTATTTGCCAAGGGCGATATGGCAAAAGCTGCTGAAGAAGCAGGTGCCGAAATTGTCGGTGCTGAAGATCTGGCAGAACGCATTCAGAAGGAAGGTTTCCTGGACTTTGACGTAGCTGTTGCTGCCCCGAACATGATGGGCGTAGTTGGTCGTCTTGGTAAAATCCTCGGACCTCGTGGCTTAATGCCGTCTCCGAAGGCCGGTACCGTAACTCCTGATGTTGCTAAGGCTGTACAGGAAGCCAAAGCCGGTAAGATTGAATATCGTCTGGACAAGACCAACATTATTCACTGCCCAATTGGTAAAGCTTCTTTCGGTACTGAAAAGCTGACCGAAAACCTGGATACCCTGATGGAAGCCATTGTTAAGGCAAAGCCGGCTGCTGCAAAGGGGCAGTACATTAAGTCCTGCACCGTTGCTGCAACCATGGGACCTGGCGTTAAGTTCAGCTCTTCCAAGTACGGCGCATAAGCCAAAACCGTTATTGACACGGGGGAAACCCCGTGTTAGTATATCAATGCTGTTTCTTACCGAAGACAGCAGGTGTCCGCAAAGACGTAACAGGCAAAGTCCTTACCTGCCGAGGAAAACACAGAAAACTTTGTTTTTTGGGCTCTTTCCGCGGTAGTGCGGAAAGAGCCTTTTCATATTCATCACAGGAGGTGAATATTTTGGCAAGTGAAAAAATTCTGGAAGCAAAAAAAGCTGCGGTAAGCGAATTAGCCGGTAGAATGACTGATTCCGTAGCCGGTGTATTGGTAGAATACAAAGGCATTAACGTAGCAGACGATACGGTTCTCCGTAAGGAACTCAGAGAAGCCGGTGTTGACTATTCCGTCATCAAGAACTCCATCATTAAAAGAGCTGCTGAAGAAGCACATCTGGATGGTTGGGAAGATGCACTGAAAGGAACCAGCGCTCTGGCCATTTCCAAGGAAGATCATACCGCTGCTGCCCGCATCCTGAAGAAGTTTTCCAAGGATCATCCGGACTTCAAACTGAAGGCTGGTTACCTGGAAGGCGCAGTTGTTGATCTTGACACTGTAAATGCCCTGGCAGATCTTCCGACCAAGGAAGTTCTCCTTGCAACCGTTTGCAACGCTTTCAACGCCCCGATTGCTGCTTTTGCACGCGTTATCCAGGCTGTTGTTGACAAAGACGGTGAAGCCGCTCCTGCAGAAGAAGCCGCAGAGGCTCCGGCAGCAGAGGCAGAAGCTCCGGCCGCTGAATAATACAGCGTCCACCTGAAACAAAGACTTTATACAAATTTATTTTGGAGGATATTAAAATGGCATCTGAAAAAGTTACCGCTCTCCTGGAAGAGATTAAAACTATGTCCGTTCTTGAGCTCTCTGAGCTTGTTCATGCTGTAGAAGACGAATTCGGCGTATCCGCTGCTGCTGCTGTAGCAGTTGCTGCTCCGGCTGCTGGCGCAGAAGCAGCTGCTGAAGAAAAGACCGAATTTGATCTGTTCCTTGCCGATGTTGGCGCAAACAAGATCAAGGTTATCAAGGTTGTTCGTGAACTGACCGGTCTTGGCCTTGCTGAAGCTAAGGCTCTGGTTGACGCTGCTCCGAAGAACATCAAGGAAGCAATGTCCAAGGACGACGCTGAAGCTGCAAAAGCTAAGTTTGAAGAAGTTGGCGCAAAAGTCGAACTCAAGTAAGATTAGTAAGATTTTATCTGAACATAGAAAAGAGACCGAAGGCGGAAGCCTCCGGTCTCTTTTTTTGATATTTGTTTCTGCTTATAAAAGTTATTCTTGATAGGTGGCAAGGTCAGCAGCAACCTTGTCCTTTGGCAGCCGGCGCTCAAAAATATTGTTGTATTTGGCGGCCCAGGCTTTTAAGCCTTCCAGGCTGTAGGTCTTTGGAATCTGGAAGGACAGAATGTAATACTGAATCATGTCCAGAACCACCGGAGCAGCTTTCTTCAGCAGGCCCGGATTTTTCAGCAGGGCAAGGCCACGCTTTGGCAGGTTCGGATCAAATTGAATGAACTTTCCAATGGAAGTGTGGTTTGCTGTAATGGTCATTTCATGATAGGTCAGGATGCCGTTGTCCAAAGCATACGTAATTTCGTCCTGGGAAACCCGGGTCAGGAGCAGCTTGGCAAGGGCAAGCGGGGCAATGTTACGGCCCATCTTGTTGAAATATTCATACTGGTAACGGTAAAGAACCGAAGCACTGTAGGTTTCTGTTGTGTCAGCGGCAATGACATCGGCAAGAATTTTGGAATTCTTGATGGCATTGCCGATACCGGAGCCGATGATAGGTACGGTCATGAAGGCGGAGTCGCCGATGGCGGCGTAGCCGTCTGCTACCATGATGGCAATGGGCTGACGAACCGGAATCAGGGTAAAGTAACCGCCCCGCTTGTGTTCACGGCCAAGCTGCGGGTTGTCTTTCCGGTACCGCTCTGCAGTGGCGGCGGCGTCTTCTGCGGTGAACCGGTCCATGCGGCCGATTAACAGGTCAGAATGGGATTCGGTTTCCGTAGCTTCCGAAGCAATCCAGCAGATGCCAACGGATTCCTTGTCCGGGAACAGGACTACCTTGTACAGGTCGTCTACGTCCTTAATGTCTACCGGCAGGTCAAAGAATTCCCGCCATACATAGAATTTTTCACCCCATTTGGCATGCTTCTGAATGCCAAGGTAGTCCGGCAGATGGACCCGGACAGGGGATTCACAACCGGCCGCATCAATGACCATGTCAGCGTAGAAGTTGCCTTTATCCGTGGCAATTCCGACAACGCGGTCTTTTTCCATTAAAGGACCGGTAATGGTAACTTCATATTCAAACTTAACGCCCTTGGATTCAGCAAAGCCGATCAGCAGATCATAAATGTCAGAGCGTTCCATCTTGATTTCCATTTCGTTGACATCATTGGGAACCCGCTGCCGGATTTTGTGGGCAGGGTTGATGCCGGGAGCCCAGAAGGTCATGTCTGTTTTCCATTCAAATTTGTCTTCGGACGGCCAGGGGCAGCCAACGGCGTCTAAGGCCTTTGGATCAAAGATATCGGTCCAGTCATAGCCTAACTTTCCTTTTTGACCCCGTTCGTAAACGGTTACGTCAAAGCCCTTTTCCGCAAGAAGGGCAGCAGCAGTAATTCCGCCATGGCCGGCACCGGCCACAATAATTTTTTTACCCATAATTTTCACCTCATTCAGAATTCTAATAAACAGGCCTGCGTATCACGGCAGGCCCTTTTAGTGCATCTTTATTTTATCATAGATAAAATTCCCGCTATAGGTGGAAAGAATACATTTTTTGTCCGCTTCTTTTGTGACCTTTGCCTAGCATGGATTTTCAGGGCAAAAGCCCCATTCTATTTACTTTTATAGGGCTTTTTCGTATAATTGGATAACTAGTTTCCAAGGGAGAAGGAGCGTTTACTTTGACAGACAACAAGAAGCTGGCAGAGCTGTTATTTTCCAACATTACCAAGGCACCGGAAGAGTATGAAGCCATGTATCCGGAGCGGGACCTTCCGGAAGGTGCCCGTGTTACCCGGTTTGCACCCAGCCCAACCGGTTATTTGCATATTGGCGGATTGTTTGCTGCCTTAATTGCCAAACTGACCGCGGATACCACCAACGGGGTATTCTTCTTACGCATTGAAGATACCGACAAAAAGAGGGAAGTGGAAGACGGTATCAGCCACATTGTAAACGGCCTTCACGGCTTCGGTATTGACCCGGACGAAGGCATTATGGGCATGGACTCGGAATCCGGAGCTTACGGCCCGTACCAGCAAAGTAAACGAAAAGAAATTTACCAGACCTATGCCAAACGTCTGGTGGAAGAAGGCTTTGCTTACCCTTGCTTCTGCACCGCAGAAGAACTGGATGCCATGCGTGCCAAGCAGGAAGAAGCAGGGGTTACCCCCGGTTATTACGGAGAATACGCCTCTTGCCGCAACTTAAGTTATGAAGAGGTGGAAGAAAAAATTAAGGCCGGTGCGCCTTATGTTCTCCGCTTAAAAAGCCCGGGAACTCCGGACGGTAAAATCACCTACCAGGATATGATTAAAGGCAAAATTGAAATGCCGGAAAACCAGACGGACATTGTTCTTCTGAAGACAGACGGGATTCCAACTTACCACTTTGCCCATTGTATAGATGACCACCTGATGCATACCACCCACGTGGTTCGCGGAGACGAATGGATTTCCTCCGTTCCCACCCACATTCAGCTGTTTAAGGTCTGTGGCTTTAAGGTTCCAAAGTATGCGCACATTGCGCCTATCATGAAACTGGACGACGGCAACAAACGTAAGCTGTCCAAACGGAAGGACCCGGAGGCTGCTGTCAGCTACTATCTGGAAGAGGGATACCCGAAGGAATCTGTACTGGAATACCTTCTGACCCTGGCCAATTCCAACTTTGAAGACTGGCGCAGAGCCAATAAGGAAGCCCCGCTTTCTGCATTCCCCTTCAATCTGAAGAAGATGAGCGTCAGCGGCGCCCTGTTTGACCTGGTCAAGTTGAATGACGTCAGCAAGAACGTCATTTCCGTGATGCCGGCGGAAACGGTACTGGAAAAGACGCTTGCCTGGGCCAAGGAATACAACCGGGACTTTTATCAGTTGCTGTCGGCAGACACGGAAAAGGCAAAAGCCATTTTGCAAATTGACCGCGGCAACAAAAAGCCACGGAAGGACATTGCAAAATGGTCCGACGTTCCTGCTTATGCAGCCTACTTCTACAACGAATTGTACACGGCAGATTACACCCTGCCGGCAAACATTGCGCCGGCTGACGCAGCGGCCATTCTGAAAGCCTATCAAGAAGTATACAACCCGGCAGATGACAAAGATGCCTGGTTCCAAAGAATGAAAGACCTTTGTGAACCGCTTGGCTTCACACCAAACGTAAAAGAGTACAAGGCAAATCCGGATGCCTACAAAGGACATGTAGGAGACGTCAGCACAGTTATCCGTGTGGCAGCCACCTCGCGTACCAACACACCGGATCTTTATTATATTTTGCAGATTCTGGGAAAAGAAGAAGTGCTGCATCGCCTGGATCAGGCCATTAGTTTTTATGAGGGGGAATAAAAATGGATTCCAATTTCATTCACGATTTTATAGATGAGGATCTGGCCTCTGGCGTCTATGACCACGTCCAGACCCGTTTCCCTCCGGAACCGAATGGCTACCTGCACATTGGGCATGCCAAGGCCATTTACATTAACTTCTTTACCAAGGAAAAGTACCACGGGGTCTGCAATCTGCGCATGGATGACACCAACCCGGGTAAGGAAGACGAAGAATACGCCGAAGCCATCAAGCGGGACATCAAGTGGCTTGGATATGACTATGACAACGTCTTTTACGCCTCTGACTATTTTGATTTCATGTATGAAAATGCACTGAAACTGATTCGGGCAGGGAAGGCCTTTGTCTGCGATTTATCCGCTGACGAAATGAAAGCCTACCGCGGAACTTTAACAGAGCCCGGCAAAAACAGCCCGTACCGGGACCGCAGCGTAGAGGAAAACCTGGACCTGTTCCGCCGCATGACGGATGGCGAATTTGCCGATGGGGAAAAGGTACTTCGTGCCAAAATTGACATGAGCAGCCCGAACATTAATATGCGGGACCCGGTTATTTACCGGATTGCGCACCAGTCCCACTACCGTGTCGGAGACAAATGGTGCGTTTATCCCATGTATGACTTTGCACACCCACTGGAAGACGCCTGCGAAGGCGTAACCCATTCCCTGTGCTCTCTGGAATTTGAAAACCACAGACCGCTGTATGATTGGGTGCTGCAGAACTGTGAAATTGAAAACCCGCCGCGGCAGATTGAGTTTGCCCGGTTGAATTTAAATTACTGCGTTACGTCCAAACGCCGTTGTTTGTATCTGGTAAACCATGGATACGTAGACGGTTGGGATGACCCACGTATGGTCACCATTGGTGGCATGCGGCGCAGGGGCTTCCCGCCGGAGGCCATCCGTGACTTCTGTGAACGCATTGGCATTGCCAAAGCGTACTCTGTTGTAGACTTTGGTCTGTTGGAAGCCTGCGTCAGAGACCGCTTAAACCAGGATGCCCCAAGAGCCATGGCTGTGCTTCGTCCGCTAAAGGTCATCATTGACAATTATCCGGAAGGCCAGACCGAAGAGCTGGAGGTGGAAGTTCATCCGCAGAAGCCGGAGCTGGGCACCAGAACAGTAACCTTCTCTAAAGAACTGTTCATTGAACAGGATGACTTTATGGCAGAGCCGGTTAAGAAGTATAAACGCTTTTACCCGGGCAATGAAGTCCGCTTGAAGGGGGCTTACTTTGCCACCTGCAAGAGCTACGAAACCGATGAAAACGGCAACGTAACCTGCATTCACGTAGAGTATGACCCGGCATCCAAAGGCGGTGAATCGCCGGACGGAAGAAAGGTCAGAGGAACCATTCACTGGGTTTCCGCTGCCGATTGCATTCCGGCAGAAGTTCGTCTGTATGACCGTCTCTTTAATGTGGAAAATCCGTCGGATGATAGCCATCCGCTGGAAGATTATCTGAACCCGAATTCTTTGGAAGTTCTGCCGGACGCTCTAATTGAGGGTGGACTGAAGTACCTGAAGCCGGGAGACACCTTCCAGTTTATGCGGAAGGGTTACTATACCGTAGATAAGAATAGTACGGAAGATCACCTGATTTTCAACCGTACGGTGGATCTGAACAGTTCCTGGAAATAAGCGTTCTAAGGAAGGCTTCCGGGAACGGGAATAAAAATCCAAAAACAAGGAAAGGAGTGTTCGGATATGCCCATCAAGATACCAACCGATTTACCCGCAATTAAAACCTTAAATAGTGAGAATATCTTCGTCATGACGGAGCTACGGGCTGCCACACAGGAAATCCGCCCGTTGCATATCCTGCTCCTGAATCTGATGCCGAAGAAAATAGAGACAGAAACCCAATTTGCCCGACTGCTTGGTAACACGCCGCTGCAGATTGAACTGGAACTGATTGCCATGAAGTCTCATATTTCCAAGAATACGTCGGAAAGCCATCTTTCCGCCTTTTATAAGACCTTTGACGATGTACGGGACCGGAAATTTGACGGCATGATTATTACCGGTGCTCCGGTAGAGCAAATGCCCTTTGAAGAAGTGGACTACTGGGACGAGCTCTGTGAAATTATGGAATGGAGCTCCACCCACGTGTATTCCACCATGCATATTTGCTGGGGAGCCCAGGCCGGCCTGTATTATCATTACGGTGTGCCGAAGGTGGATTTGCCGGAAAAACTGTTTGGCATTTATCCCCATGTGGTAGACCGGAAGCGTTCCATGCTGTTCCGTGGCTTTGATGACACCTTTATGGTGCCGCAGTCCCGTCACACCACCGTTTTGCGGGAAGACATTGAAGCCGTGCCGGATTTGAAAATACTTGCCTCTTCCCCGGAAGCAGGAATTTTTGCTGTCAGCACCAAGCATGGGCGACAGATTTTCATTACCGGGCATACCGAATATGATGCGGACACCCTGTACAATGAGTACACGCGGGATCTGGATGAAGGCTTGCCCATTCATATGCCGGTGAACTATTTCCCCAACAACAAGGTCACCAAAAACATTCCTGTTACCTGGCGATCCAGTGCTAATCTTTTGTTTTCCAACTGGATTAACTACTTTGTTTATCAGGAAACTCCGTATCTGCTGTCTGAAATTGATCAGATCCGGGAAAAGAAGGGGAAACCGGTTAAATAGGATAACAAGGCCCTTGGCGGACACCTGTTTCTGCCCAGGGTCCTTTTATTTGGACAGTTTGGCATAGTTTGTCAAAAAGCTAACTCGCCGGTTGGAAGAAATTTACAAAAATTGCAAACTTGAGAGAAAACTCTTGTACAGTGTAAAAAGATGTGCTACAGTGTGATTGATTAAACAAGTTAATTAATTAAAAATTGACTTGGAAAAAGAGGAATCTATTAAAAAAGAAGAAGGGAGAATTTTTGTATGTCACATCTTGCATTTACACTTATTACCTTCGTCCTATTCACGGTACTGGTTGCGGTTATTTCCGGCAAAATAGTAGCCAATAGTGACGATCAGAAGACCTCAAAAGGGTATTTCCTGGCAGGTAACGGCCTGAGCGGTGTATTCATTGCCGGCTCCATGCTGTTAACCAACCTGTCCGCAGAAAACCTGGTTGGTCTTGCCGGACAGTCTTATGCTGCTAACATGTCCGGTATGGCCTGGGAAGCAACGGCTGTTATTGCTACCATTGTTATGGCATTTGTTTTCCTGCCGCTGTATTTAAGAAAAGGGTACACCACCCTTCCGGAATTCATGGAAGACCGTTATGGCGTCGGCGTCAGAAGAATGGTTTCCATCCTGTTCCTGGTAGGTTACCTGATTATTGGTATTCCGGTTTGTCTGTATGCAGGTGCCATTGCCTTCAATCAGATCTTTGACCTGAGCTCCATTTTTGGTATCAGCACTTCTACCGGCCTGACTATCCTGATTGTTCTGGTAGGTATCGTTGGTGCTCTGTATGCCGTTCTTGGCGGTTTGAAGGCGGTTGCCGTATCCGATACCATTAACGGTGTCCTTTTAATTGTCGGTTCTTTAATGGTTGTTATTTTCGGCTTTATTGCTGTTGGCCATGCCAAGGCAGACGGCGGTTTCTTAGCCGGTATCAACTATGTTTTAGATAATAACTATGATCAGCTGAACGCCATCGGCGGAAAAACAGACCCGGTTCCGTTTGCCTGTATCTTCACCGGTATGCTTCTTGCAAACCTGTTCTACTGGGGCACAAACCAGGTTCTGATTCAGAGAGCACTGGGTGCTGCCAACCTGAAGGAAGGCCAGAAGGGTGCTCTTCTGTCCGGCTTCCTGAAGATGCTGGTTCCGTTCCTGCTTGTTATCCCCGGCGTTATTGCCGCAGCTTTAATTGGTGACGGCTTGGAAAGCAAAGACTTTGCCTATCCGACCCTGGTTGCTCAGGCACTGCCGTGGCCGGTAGTAGGTCTGTTTTGCGCAGCCCTGTTCGGCTCTATCATTTCCACTTATAACTCTTTCTTAAATGCTGCTTCTACCGTATTTATGGTAGATATTTATAAACCAATCTTTAATCCGGATCTGTCGGAAGAAAAGACCGTTAAATACGCAAAGCGGGTTGGCTGGCTGTTTGCCGCATTCTCCATCTGCGTATCCCCGTTCCTGCAGGTTATGGCAACCGGTCTTTATGACTTCGGCCGTAGCTTCACCGGTTTCTACAACATCCCAATCATTACCATGGTATTGGTAGGTATGTTCTCCAAGAAGGGTTCCCGTCTGGGTGCTTACATTGCTACCGGATGGCACATCTTCTTCTACTCCGGATATAAGTTCTGGTTCAAACTGATTGATACTCCGTTTACCAATAAGATTGTCAGCATCAACTACATGCACATTTATGCCATTTCCTTCATTGTTATGCTGATTATCATCTTCATCTGCGCTAAGATTTCCCCGAATGACAAGGAATTCAACAGCAAGAGCCAGAAGGATGAAAATTATGATATGACTCCGTGGAACAAGCGGGTTCCGGTTGCTGTATGGCTGATGTCTTTCCTGGTTTATGAATACTTTATCTTCTCTAAGGCAGGTATTGCTACAGCAGATAAGAACCTTGCCCTGATTGGCGGCGTAACCCTTGCTTTTGTTGTTGAAACCGTAATTTGCATTCTGGTTGGCAAAAAGCTGGACAAGAATCCGCCAAAGAAAGAAACCCTGAAGGATGTAGAAGAAACTGCTGAATTGCAGGAAGCAAGTGCAGATGCAGCCGTAGAAGCGGTTGCAGAAGCAGTTGCAGAAGCCCTTCCGGTAGAACCCGTAAAAGAGGTAGTTGAAGTAAGCGAGGCGTAAGATATGGAATTTCAATATGATAATCATTCCGTATCCCTGACCAAAGATGGCAAACCACTCCTTTTGCACACAAATCAGTCCCCTATGATCTACGTAGGACAGGGGCAGGAGACCGTGGACATGTATCGCGGGAACTTCAAAATTGAAGATTACGTGGTAGAACGCAGACCTCTTGCCCTGTCCGGCGTAAGCCGGGAAACATCCGGTAAAATCAGACTGGATTTTGAAGGAAAAATAGAGGCCCTGGTGGAAGCAAAGGAAGACCTGTTTACCATGTCTTTTATTTGCAGGGACAGCAAGATCAATCGCTTTTGGCTCCGTGTTTGCTCGGATGCGGAGGAAAAATGTTACGGACTGGGCGAGCAAATGTCTTACTTTAATTTGAAGGGCAGACATTTCCCAATCTGGACCTCAGAACCAGGTGTAGGCCGGGATAAGACCACCTATGTTACCTGGCGCTCTGATGTGGAAAACAAAGCCGGTGGGGATTATTACAATACCAATTATCCGGAACCGACTTTTGTGTCCAACAGACACTATTATCTGCACGCGGATTCCACCGCCTATGCGGACTTTGATTTCCGGCAGGAACAGTACCATGAATTGCAATTCTGGGACGTGCCGGCCAGCATCCGTATAGAAACCGCAGATACCTTTATTGCACTTCTGGAGAAACTGACCGCCTTCCTTGGCCGGCAGCCGGAATTGCCGGAATGGGTATACAATGGCTTAATCATTGGCGCCCAGGGCGGCAACGAACGCTCCTTTGGTATCCTGGACAAGTCCCTGGAACATGGTATTCAGGTGGCTGCCCTGTGGTGCCAGGACTGGTGCGGGAAACGCGTTACGTCCTTTGGAAAGCGGCTCCAGTGGGACTGGCAGTATCATAAGGAAATGTATCCTGACCTGCCGGAAAAAATCAAAGATCTGCATGCCCGCGGAATCCGCTTCATGGGCTATATTAACCCCTACCTGGTCAACGATGGCCAGCTGTATAAAGAAGGGAAGGAAAAGGGCTACTTCGCCACCAAACAGGACGGCAGTGATTACCTGGTAGATTTCGGTGAATTCTACTGTGGCGTAGTAGACCTGACCAACCCGGATGCCTTTACCTGGTTCAAGGATGAAGTCATCAAAAAGTATTCCCTGGACATTGGAATTGACGGTTGGATGGCAGACTTCGGTGAATATCTGCCGACGGATGACATTAAGCTTGCCTCCGGCAAGCCAGCCATGATAGAACACAACCACTGGCCGGTGCTGTGGGCAAAGTGCAACTACGAAGCCATTGAAGAGGCAAATCGCCTGGGCGATGTAGTGTATTTCATGCGTGCCGGCGGCAGCGGAAGTCAGAAGTACTGCACGCTGCTTTGGGCCGGAGATCAGTCTGTTGACTTCTCCCGACACGACGGTCTGGTCACCGTCATTTGTGCTGCGCTGAGCGCCGGCATGAGTGGCTGCGGGCTGAACCACAGTGACATTGGCGGCTATACCTCGCTATTTGATAATTGTCGCAATAAAGAAGTGTTCTTACGGTGGGCAGAGATGGCGGCCTTTACCCCGGTCATGCGCACGCATGAGGGGAACCGGCCGGACACCAATTTCCAATATTATGATGACGAAGACTGTATGAACCGGCTGGCACGGCTGACCGGTGTTTATACCAAACTTTCCCCGTATCTGAAAACCCTGGTGGCAGAAAACGCCGCCCATGGCACGCCGGTACAGCGCGCACTGTTCCTGCATTATGAGAATGACCCGCGCGCCTACGACGAACAGTTTGAATATCTGTTTGGTGCCGATATGCTGGTAGCCCCTGTCTGGAAAGAAGGCCAGACAGAATGGGAGGTTTACCTGCCGGAGGATGAATGGGTTCACCTGTGGACCGGAACATCCTATTCGGGTGGTCAGCATACCGTAGATGCCACCCTGGGTAACACGCCGGTATTCTACCGGAAAAACAGTCCGTTTGCGGAACTGTTTGCAGAAGTGGGAAGCCAGTATGGCTTACAGGAAAATTGACAGGAAATTTGAAGGAGGAAAACCCTATGAAATACTTTTTAGACAGCGCAAAAATTGACGAAATCCGCGAAGCGTATGACACCTTCGGCATTGACGGCATTACCACCAATCCGAACCACATCATGAACTCCGGAAAACCGTTTTATACCGTCATCGGCGAGTTAGCTGATTTTGTAAAAGAAAAGGATATTGAAGGTTGGGACAAGTTCCCGATTTCCGTAGAAATTAATCCGCATCTGGATGACGCGGACGAAATGGTGGAAATGGGAACTAAAATTGCCTCTATGTGCAAAAACTTTGTTATTAAAATTCCTTGCACGGAAGCCGGTATTGCCGCTGCCAGACGCTTGGAACAGCAGGGCGTAAGAACCAATCTGACCCTGGTATTCTCTCCTTCCCAGGCTATGATTGCCGCCAAAAACGGCTCCCTGTTTGTTTCCCCGTTCATCGGCTGGAAAGAAAACAGCGGCGAAGACTGTGTGCAGTATATCCAGAACATTGTGGATATCTATGCTAACTATGGCTTCTATGGCAAGACGGAAATTATCTGTGCTGCTGTTCGCAACGGCAAGCAGATTGTAGACTGTGCCGTTGCCGGTGCTGATATTGTTACCGCAGGACTGCAGGTCTTCAAGGACAGTTTCTATCATCCGTTTACGGATTACGGCCTTGCCAAATTCCAGGCTGCCTGGGACAACACAGTTACGGAATAAGTTACGGAATAGGGGATACGTATGAAAATTGGATTTATCGGACTTGGCATTATGGGCGAGTCCATGTGTGAAAATATTGTAAAGAAGCACGATGACACGGTTTATGTGTTTGACCTTGCAGAAGAAAAGGTGAAACAGCTGGTGGAAAAGGGCGCCGTTGCCTGCACCAGTTCCAAAGACGTGGCAGAACACGCAGATGTCATCATTTCCATGGTCCCGAAATCAGAGCACTCCAGAGCCGTTTATGAAGAAGTTATTCCGGTTTTGGATAACAGCAAAACCTGCATTGACATGAGTACCATTGACCCCAGTGTTTCCGTAGAAATTTCGGAACAGGTCAAGGCAACCGGCGCCCAGTTTATTGATGCTCCGGTTGTAAAGAGCAAGCCGGCCGCCATTGCCGGTAAACTGGGTATTTATGTCGGTGGCGAGGAAGCTACTTATGAAGCCATGAAGCCCATTCTGCTTTATATGGGTGAAAATGTTATTCGTATGGGAGACAACGGCAAAGGCCTTGTTATGAAAATTTGCCACAATGCGCTGGTATCCCAGATTCAGAACGGCGTAAATGAAACTGCTACGCTGGCCGAAGCCAACGGCATTGATATTCTGACCTTTGCCCAGGCCATTTCCTATGGCGGTGGCCAGAACTTCTATCTGGACTCCAAAAAGGAAGTCATTTCCAAGCAGGACTTTACAACTGCGTTCTCTGTAGAAAATGAGTTTAAAGATGTTAACATCTGCATGAACCTGGCCAAAGAATGCGGCGTGTCCATGCCGGGTGAAGCCAATGCCGTAAAGGTTTATGAAAAAGCAATGGAGGCCGGATATGGCAAAGAGGACTTCTCTGCCACTATCAAGGTGGTTGCAGCAGGGGATCGGTGATACGTATGGATTTATTAACGGCACTGAACAGCTGTAATGATGTTCCTGTTTATTCGGTAACAGATCCTGTCTTTCAGAGCTTTGGTCGTGTGCTGCAGGGATATGACTTCTCCGCACTTATGACCTATCTGGAACAGTCTACGGAAATTCCGGCAGAGGGAAATGTCTATGTTGCCTCTGTTGCGGAAATGGAGCAACTCCCAATTGCCGGACTGGTTGCAACCGATGTTTACGGCGGTATGCCCATCCAGATTGGCTATTGCAATGGCCGCAACTCTACGTATAACGGCTTTGAATACCATAAGGGCAGTGAAATCAATGTGGCGGTAACCGACTTTATGCTGGTACTGGGCCACAGCTATGACATTGTCAATAACACAATTGACGTGTCCCAGGCCACGGTATTCTTTGTTCCAGAGGGAACCGCTATTGAAATGTATCAGACCACTTTGCATCTGTCTCCTCTGAAGGTGACGGATGCCGGATTTAAGGGTGTTGTTATTCTTCCGAGGGGCACTAACTCGCCGCTGACAGAAGAAGAAAAACAGACCCGAGACCAAATGATTGCACAGAAAAACGGAGACCCGGAAGCTACCCTGTTACTGCAAAGAAACAAGTGGGTTATTGCACATCCGGAACGGGAACCGCTGATGCGCCAGGGCGCCTGCGGTGGAGTAACAGGAGAAAATAAGGAATTGTTCTATCCGAAGGGGTAATCATGTCAGAAATCCTGTTCTATCTTATTGTTTTTCTAACCAACATCATTCAGGGCATTACCGGCTTTGCCGGAACCGTTCTGGCCATGCCGTTTTCCATCCGGCTGGTAGGGTATGCGGTGGCCAAGCCGGTCCTGAATTTACTGGGCCTGATTGCAGGTATTTATGTTGTGGTTGGCGGTTATAAAAATGTAAACCGGAAGCAGCTGAAGCGGGTTGCCCTGTTTATGGCAATTGGTATTCTGTTCGGCATTCTGATTAAGAACGCTTTTGCCGGTCATGAGAAAATCATGTATATCCTGCTTGGCATTTTTGTCATTGCCATTGGCCTACGTGGATTCCTTCTCTTTTTTCTGGCACAAAGGAAAAAGAAGGGTGGCCGGAACGCAGAGGAAAAGCCGGAACTACCACAGGAACCGTTGCAATTGCAGAATCCGGTACAGACGAAGAAAACAGACGCGTTGCAGGTGGCAGATAAACTGAAACTGTCTTCCGGCGTACTTTTGCTACTGGCCGGGATTGTGCACGGCATCTTTGTTTCCGGTGGTCCGCTGATTATCGGGTACCTGACAGATCATACGGCTAACAAGGAAGAGTTCCGCCGGACGGTATCCGCTGTCTGGGTTATTTTGAATGGCATTGTTCTTGTCAGTGACATTGCGTCAGGCTATTACACTCTGAACACTCTCCGCATACAGGCTATTTCCATTCCGTTTTTATTCCTTGGAATGATGGTCGGCGGCTGGCTGTTCAAACGAATGAATCAAAAAGTATTTTTATTGCTGACCTACTTTTTGCTGATGGTGGCAGGGGTTTCCCTGCTGATGAAATGAGGGAGTTTTCATTATGAAAAAACAATTTCAGATTGCGTATGTCCCAATCGGGGTTCCTACCTTCCACCTGGAAAGTGCGCAAAAGGAATTTGATAAATCCGTTGCGCTGATTCAGTCCGTAACGGACGCCTGTGTGTTTCCGGAGGAAATGCTGCTGTCCATAGATTTGCTGGATGCTTTCCTGGACAGCGTGGATCCGGATCTGATTATTTTGCAGAATATTACCTTCGCCAATGCAGCTTATGCCAGCGAAGTATTAAAAAAGACCGACTGCCCAATTCTGCTTTGGACTTTGCGGGAACCGGTCATTGACGGTGGCAGACTGCGCCTGAATTCCTTAACCGGCGCCTATTCCGCAGCCAATGCCATTAAGGCATTCCGCAAGGGCCCGCTGAATTATATTTTCGGGGCACCGGAAGAAGAGGCAGTCAAGGAAAAGGTAAGTGCTACCATTCGTGCGGCCAAACTGAAGTATGACCTGAAGGAACTGAAGATTGCTGCGGTTGGTCACACCCCGCAGGGCTTTGGCTTTGGCCGTGCCCTGGATCTGGAAATGCTGGAAAACTTTGGCGCCACCCTGGAGTGCATTGAAGCCCGGGAGCTGATTGACAAAGCCAAAGCATTTACCGATGAAGAAATTGAAACCTACCTGGCGGATGCCTCCGGCCGCATGAATGGTCTGGAGTGCACACCGGAAAAGAACCGTAAAGACTTTGCACGGCTGTACAAAGCCTATAAAGAGTACGTTACAGAGCAGAACATTGGCGCACTGGCGTCCCGCTGCTGGCCGGATTTCTTTACCGCTTTCGGCACCCCGGTATGCGCCGTGCTTGCCATGCTGAATGACCTTGGCGTGGCCGCCAGCTGTGAAGCGGACACCTACGGTGCGTTGTCCATGTACCTTGGCATGCAACTGACCGATAAACCGACCTTTTTCGGCGATCCGGTGTCCATGAATGAAGAAGAGAACACGATTACTTTCTGGCACTGTGGTACAGCGGCATGCTCACTCGCCCGGACAGATACCGGAGCCAAGGTGGATGTCCACTGTAACCGCAAGATTGGCCCAACCCTGGACTTCGGCTGCAAACCGTGTGACAAGGTGACCATTTTCCGGGTAGGAAAGGATGCGGAAGGAAAGTTCCGGTTCTTTATTGCTACCGGAAAGGCCCTGGACAAGCCGAAACAGTTCAACGGAACGTCCATTGTGGTGCAGACGGACGCCGATGCACAGCGGATTGTATACGAAAGTGTAGAGGCCGGCTGGGAACCACATTTTGCAGTAGCATATGGAGATATTGCTTCTGAACTTGAAATTCTGGCAGGAATGTTTATGATGGAAGTACAGAAGTACTAAAACGAATTAGGACTTGTCTGAACGGCAGGTCCTTTTTTTATCAGGAAGCAGGGGACTATGACAATGAAAAATACCGGCGCAAACATGGAATCTGTGCGAAAGAAAAATCGCGCAGCCATTCTGAAATACCTTAATGACCATGGGCCGGCATCCCGAAAAGACCTGGCGGATATTCTGGGGCTGACCCCTGCAGCGGTAACCCAGATTTGTACGGACTTATTTGATGACGGTGTTTTGGTAGAAACCGGGGAAAATGTGGAAAGTGCCCGGGCGGGCCGAAAAAAGGTGCTGCTGGATATTAATTACAGCAATTCGTACGTCTGCGGCATTAACATTGATCCGGAAACCACAACGGTGGCCATTGCGGACTATAAAGGAACGCTGCTGGCCAGGAAAAGCTGCCGGACGGATACCAGCGTAAGCGCACAGGAATACATCAAAACGCTGGCTGGGGTAGCAAAAAAGCTGTTGCAGGAAGACGCCTGCAAGGCGGGTCAGCTGGCGGCAATTGGTGTCGGCGTGGTTGGCCTGGTAGATAAAGAAACGGGATCTTCCGTAAAAGCCTATGGCATCTGGAAGGAACGGGTTCCCATCGCTGCGCTTCTGGCAGAAAGCTTTTCGGTTCCTGTTTATGTGGAAAACAACGTCAATGCGTTTGCCGTGGCAGAACTCCTGTACGGGGAAGGCCGCGAACATGACAACCTGATGGTTGTGAAGTGGGGCCCCGGTGTCGGCTGCGCCATGATTATTGAGCAAGATATTTATGATGGACGGCACTCCAAGGCGGCAGAGCTTGGTCACTTTATTGTGGAAAAAGACGGTGCCCTTTGCAGCTGCGGCAGACATGGATGTTTGGAAACCAAAGTATCTTATGCCGCTCTGAACAAAATTGCTCCGTTTGAAGAAGAGGCGTTTGGACAGGTGCTGCTGGAGGCGGATGGAACTGCTGCCGGAGTAAAATTTGCGGAGGCACTGGATTTGTTTGCCAGAAGCTTAGTTAATTCGGCTACCATTATGGCTCCTAATCGTATTGTGCTGACCGGTCCGTTATTTGAAAGCCCGCTTGCAAGAAAAACCATCATAGATGCCTGCATGGCATATGATGACGGCTTTAATGAAGACCGGATTATTTATTCCACCCTGGCACAGAAGGCGTATTACATCGGCCCCATTGCTATTTGTGCCAAAATGCAATTGTTTTCTTAAAATGATTTATAATGCAAAAGCACCTGCTTCCCTTTTGGAAAGCGGGTGCTTTTGCTATTTATCAATAAAAAAGAAAAAAGCAGGAACAACGTATTTACGTTGTTCCTGCCGTGGCGCGCCAGAAGGGACTCGAACCCCCGACCTTCTGATTCGTAGTCAGACACTCTATCCAGCTGAGCTACTAGCGCATGTGCTTTTTTACAGCGACATTTATGTTACCACAGTGACTTTGGAAAATCAACTATGATTTTTATTTCTGCTCTAATTCTGCAAGAAGGTCCCGTAAGGCCAGGAAGTCATCAAAGGCGGCAGGCTTATTGTTGGGGTTCCGCAGCAGGGCCGCCGGGTGAAACGTACCCATCAGGTAGACGCCGTTGCGTTCCACAAACTGCCCGTGCTGTTTGGTAACTTTGAAATCCGGGGCAATGATCTTTTGTGCGGCAATCCGGCCCAGGCAGACAATGACCTGCGGGCGGATCAGGCGCACCTGTTCCCGCAGCCAGGTAATGCAGCAGTCCTGTTCATCCGGCTTGGGGTCCCGGTTTTGTGGAGGACGACATTTGACAATGTTGGCAATGTAAATGTTCTGGTGGCGGTCAAGATCTACTGCCTGCAACATTTTATCCAGCAGCTGGCCGCTCCGGCCAACAAAGGGTTCTCCTTGTAAATCCTCCTGTTCTCCGGGGCCTTCGCCAATGAACAGGACGCGTGCCTCCGGATTGCCAACACCGAATACCAGGTTGGTACGGGTTTCTGCAAGGCGGCACTGCTGACAATTCATACAGGCTGATTGCAGTTCCTGAAAGCTGTTGTACATAATGCGTTCTCCTTCCCTTGTTTACCGGCTCATTTTACCACATTCTGAACATTGAAAACAGGGGGACAGGTGCGTATAATAGTTGCGAAATTCCACTAGGAAAGTTTTTTGAAAGAGGATGCACTATGAAACAGATTTTACTCGAAACTTCCGCAAGACATGTTCACGTTACCAAAGAAACCCTGGAAACCTTATTCGGGGAAGGATATGAACTTACCGTAAAGAAAGCACTGTCCCAGCCGGGCCAGTTTGCCTCCGAAGAACGCGTTCGCGTTATCGGGCCGAAAGGGGAATTCCCAAGAGTTTCCATTCTTGGACCGGTTCGTCCGGAAAACCAGGTAGAACTTTCTGCTTCTGACGCCCGCTCCATTGGCGTAGCTGCTCCTATCCGTGAATCCGGGGACGTTGCCGGATCCGGTGCCTGCAAGCTGGTTGGCCCGTGTGGTGAAGTGGAACTGTCCGAAGGCGTTATTGTTGCCAAAAGACACATCCATGCCACGCCGGAAGATGCTGCAGAACTGGGCATTGAAAACGGACAGATTGTTTCCGTAAAGGTAGAATCCGATGGCCGCTCCCTTATTTTCGGCGATGTAGTAGCTCGCGTATCCGAAAAATATGCCCTTGCCATGCACATTGACACAGACGAATCCAATGCCTGCGGCGCTGTCCCGGGTATGATGGTTGAAATTGTAAAATAAATGACCGTTAAGCTGTATGATGCAGACAGCCATTTAAGTACCTTCACCGCTCTTGTACAGGAATGTCATAAGAGCGGTGCTTTTTTTCAGGTGGTACTGGACCGGACCGCGTTCTTCCCGGAAGGGGGCGGCCAGTATGCCGACCGGGGTACCCTGAATGGCGTCAAAGTTGTTGATGTGCAAATCAATGACAGTGGAGTCATCACCCACACCGTAACCGAAGAACTGCCGACCGGTACACAGGTAACCGGTCAGCTGGACTGGCCGCTGCGCTTTCGGAGAATGCAGTCCCATTCCGGGGAGCATATAGTATCCGGCATGGCGTCCAGACTGTTTGGACTTTCCAATATCGGCTTCCATTTAGGCGATGACGATGTAACCTGTGACTACAACGGCGTTCTGACCAAAGAGCAGATTCGGTTGCTGGAGCAAACGGTAAATGAAGCGGTATTTGCCGATTTGCCGGTAACTGCCTATTATCCGCCCGTGGAAGAACTGGAAAATCTGGTTTACCGCAGTAAGTTGGATTTGACGGAAAATGTACGCCTGGTCAACATAGAAGGCGTGGACCTTTGTGCCTGCTGTGCACCGCATGTTTCCCATACCGGCGAAATCGGCTTGGTAAAAATTATCGGCTTTGAAAAGAGCCACGGCGGGACGCGCCTGCATCTGCGCTGCGGTTGGGATGCGTTGGCCGATTATCAGGAAAAGCAGGAAGGCGTGCTGCAGGTCATGGACCTGACGTCTTCCCGCCAGTTTGAAATTGGGACAGCAGTGGAGCACGTCCTTGCTGAAAAGGACAATCTGTCCCACGCGTTGTCCCTGGCCAATCGCAAAATTGCCGAAGCCAGACTGGAGGCGGTCCCGCCAACGGACGGCAACTATGTTCTTTGCCTGGACGCCGCGGATACCGACACCCTCCGCGCCCTGGCCCTTGGTGGTAAGGATAAGGTATCCGGCCTGTTTGTGGCTTTGACCCCGGATAAGAATGGGTACCGTTACATGATTGCCTCTAACGGACCGGTGGCGGAGCGGGCCAAAGCCATTAACCAGGCCCTGCAGGGGCGCGGCGGCGGCCGGAATCCGCTGATCCAGGGAAGCTTTGCCGCTCCCTTAGAGCAAATCAAAGATTACTTTCAAAAATTCCCGTATGACATTTAATTATTCCTTAAGTTAGGTCATCAAAATAGAGGCGTCATCGGGAAAAGAGTGGCAAGCCCTTTGGATTTATGTCATAATAAAACAGAACTATTTTGGGAGGTTTTATGACTATGGCAGGAGAAAGAATCCTTGTGGTAGATGACGATCAAAACATTTGCGAACTACTTCGTCTGTATATGGAAAAAGAAGGCTACAATGTGGCCATTGCCAATGACGGAGTACAGGCACTGTCTACGTATCGTCAATTCAATCCGAACATTGTCATTCTGGATATTATGCTTCCGAAGAAAGACGGTTGGGAAGTATGCCGGGAAATTCGGCGCTCGGATGATACCCCGATTATCATGCTGACCGCCCGCGGCGAAACCTTTGACAAGGTGCTTGGCCTGGAGCTTGGTGCAGATGATTACGTGGTAAAACCGTTTGAGTCCAAGGAAATCATGGCCCGCATTAAGGCAGTCCTGCGCCGCTCGTCCAGCAATACGGATGAAATCCAGCAGGTAGAATATGACAATCTGGTCATTAACCTGACCTATTACCAGTTGAAGGTGCGTGGGGAACTGGTTCCCACACCCCCAAAGGAACTGGAACTGCTGTACCAGCTGGCCAGCAACCCAAACCGGGTCTTTACCCGGGACCAGTTACTGGATGAAGTCTGGGGCTTTGATTACTACGGGGATTCCAGAACCGTAGATGTTCACATTAAGCGGATCCGGGAAAAGCTGGACGGCGTTTCCACAGAATGGTCTTTAAAGACCGTCTGGGGTGTCGGCTATAAATTTGAAACCCAAGAGTAAAAGCCGATGAAAAAGAATGCAAAAACGGAGGCAAGACCCAAAACCACAACCGAATCCAAAGTGCCACCCAACAGGCTGTCACGGCATTCCCTGTTCCGCCGGTACTTTGGCTTTTCCTTAAGTTCGGTTCTGATTACCCTGCTGGTTCTTTTTGTGGTCTTTGTTGTCTTTGTAACCCAGTACTGGATCTTAACCAAGGAAGACGCCTTAAAGACCTGCGTTTACAGCGTGGCTTCCGTGGTAAAGGATGCCAACTCTAACGTAGAGGCCGGTGCAGACCTGTTTTCCAATACCAAGTTGGTAGGCAGTACCCTGGCGTCCCAGTCAGAAACTGCCGGAGCAGACCTGTTTATTACCGATGCCAACGGCGTCCCAATCTTTTGCAAAGAAATGATTGGCCAGGACCAACAGGTCCGGGACGAAAAAGTCTGTGACCTCCACGAAAATTACCGTATCAGCAAAGAGCTTTTAACAGATGCACAGGACGCAGACGGTCTGGCAACCGTTGGCGTTTTTTCCACCATTTCCCAAAAGAAACAGATTTTAGTGGGAACCTCTATTAAAATAGACGGAACCTATGCCGGTTATGTTTTTGCCGTGGTGCCGTATCAGGCAACGGTAGTACCGTACCTGCTGCAGCAATCCCGGCTGTACATTGGTGCCGCTTTTGTGGCCATGATGCTGGTTCTGTTTTTCTCTTATATCTTAAGTTATCGTATGGTAGCACCGCTGCAGGAAATGTCCCGTCTGACCAAAAAGTACGCCAAAGGGGACTTTTCCGAGCGTATCTATATTAAAGGCGAAGACGAACTGTCTGATCTGGCCGTTTCCCTGAACAAAATGGCGGACTCCCTTTCCTTAATGGAAAAGTCCCGTCGTAATTTTGTGGGAAACGTGTCCCATGAATTGAAGACGCCTATGACCACCATCGGCGGATTTGTGGACGGTATCCTGGACGGGACCATCCCGCCGCGGCAGCAGAAAAAGTATTTGCAGATTGTCAGCAAAGAAGTTAAGCGGCTGTCCAACACGGTGGTGTCCATGCTGTCTTTGTCTAAGATTGAAGCAGGGGAAGAGCAACTGCACTACACAGAAGTCAACATGAACCAATTGCTGTTTGACTCCCTACTCTGCTTTGAAGACGCCATAGATTCGTCCCGTTACCACGTGGAAGGCTTTGAACAAATGCCATCCGTTACTGCGTGGGGAGACGAAGGAATGCTGTTCCAGGTGCTTTACAATCTCTTTGACAACGCGGTGAAGTTTACGGAAAGGGGCGGAACCATCCGTGTTCAAATGAAATCCGATGTCAACCGTGTTACGGTTTGGATTTCCAATACAGGCCAGGGTATTCCCCAGGCCGAACTGAATCATGTTTTTGAGCGCTTCTACAAACTGGATAAATCCAGAAGTGAAAATGTAAAAGGGGTCGGGCTTGGCTTGAACCTGGTAAAAACCATTGTTACGTTGCATGGCGGGGAAGTTTCCGCCTTCTGCTCTGACCAAAAGGTAACCACCTTCACGTTCTGGATTCCACGGCAGAAACCGAAAGACATTTAAAGGACGTGAACCCTCTTGGAAACGGAAAAAAAGAAAAAGTTAAGAAAAGTCATTCTGGTAATTGTCCTGGCAATCGCCGTTTTGGCGGCCGGTTGCTTTATCTGGACCCGTAACTCGCAGAAGGAAACGGAAAAAACAACCACAACCTCCTCTGAAAACTCCCTTACGGTCAGCAGCTCCAAAAGCTACTCGGCAAGTGGGGAAGACGGCACGCTGACCAGTGTGGAAATTGCCGCTAAGGTAAAACCGTCTGTTATTGCGGTTCTGACGTATCAGGACGGCTCCCTGGAAGGCGAAGGCTCCGGTATTGTCATGAGCGTGGACAAGGACCAGGGCGTCACCTACATTTTGACTTGTGCCCACATTATTAATTCCTCCGGCATTACCTGCCAGGTACAGCTGGAAGACGGTACTTCCTATGACGCCACGGTTGTGGGATATGATTCCCGGACCGATGTCGGTGTACTCCGGATTAAGACCACGGATCTGACCGCAGCCGAATTCGGTGACTCCACCGTTCTTCAGGTCGGCGAGCCAGTCTACGCCATTGGTAACCCGGGTGGTACCCAGTTCTATGGTTCTTTCACCGCCGGCGTTATCTCGGCCATTGACAGACCAACCTCTTCTTCGGAAAGCGGATATACTATGGAATGCATCCAGCATGATGCAGCCATCAACCCCGGTAACTCCGGCGGTGCCCTGGTTAACAGTTATGGCCAGGTTATTGGTATGAATTCTTCCAAGATTGCCAGTGAAGAGTACGAAGGCATGGGCTTTGCCATTCCCATTTCCGTAGTTAAGGATGTGGTAGATGATATTCTGCAGTACGGATACGTACAGGACCGGGCTAAGCTTGGTATCAGCTACGTTGCCGCCAGTTCCTATCAGACCTACTACTCTATTGTGCAGCAGAATAATCTGCCAAGCGGATCCATTGTTATTGCAAAGATGGATTCCGACAGTAGCTTCTCCGGAACAGACGTTCAGGCAGGAGACATGATTATTGCGGTAGATGGTGAAGACATGGACAAGACGGATGTCCTGTTGAACAAGATTGATGACAGCAAACCGGGAGACACCCTGAAGCTGACCATTGCCCACGTCAACAATGACTACTCCGTATCCACCTTTGACGTAACCGTTACGCTGAAGGAAGACACCGGAAGCACTTCCTCCTCTTCTTCCTCTTCGGAAGACAGCAGTTCCTCCGGCGGATTCCAGAATCCGTTCAGCGGAAACTAAAAGAAAACCCTTTTGGGCGCGTTTTGAACGCGCCCTTTTTTCTTGCTTGATAGCGACTTGGTATCTGCTTTGCAAGGTCTGTTCTGACAAGCTCGTTTCTTGACAGAACGGGGTCTGAATACGTATAATATTCGGGATAGTGTGATAGTTTTGTCTGTCACCAACTATTCCGTTATTTTTCAACAGAAATGTTTTTGAGAAATGAAGAAAATTAAAGAAAAAGGAGGTGTATTGCATCCTTGTTGTACGCACTTATTGCTATCGGTTCTGCACTGGTAGCCGGTGTGGCCTGTTTCTTTGCCGGAATTGCCTATCGGAAAAGTAAAGCAGAAGCTGCCATCGGTTCTGCCAATCAGGAAGCCACACGGATTATTAACCAGGCCCTGACCACTGCAGAGCAGAAGAAAAAAGAAGCCGTTTTAGAGGCTAAGGATGAAATACATAAGCAGCGTTCGGAAACCGAACGTGACCTCCGCGAACGCCGTTCGGAAGTACAACGTCAGGAACGTCGCCTGATCCAGAAGGAAGAAAACCTGGATAAGAAGACCAACGCCTTGGAAAAGAAGGAAGAAGTCCTTGCAGGCAAACTGAAAGACGTTGAAAAGAAAACCGAAGAAGTGGAATCTTTAAAAAAGAGCCAATTCGAAATGTTGGAAAAGGTTTCCGGGCTGACTGAAGACCAGGCAAGAACCATCCTGCTCTCTCAGGTAGACGAGAAATTAGATCACGCAAAAGCCACCAAGATTTTGGCGTTCAAGGAACAAATGAAAGAAGAGTCTGACACGATTGCAAGACATCTTGTCAGCATGGCCATTCAGCGTTGCGCTGCAGAACGTACCACCGAAGCAACTGTTTCCGTTGTAGCTCTGCCGAATGACGAAATGAAGGGCCGCCTCATTGGCCGGGAAGGCAGAAACATCCGTGCCATTGAAACCGTTACCGGTGTAGACCTGATTATTGATGACACACCGGAAGCCATTACCATTTCCTGCTTTGAACCGGTTCGCCGGGAAATTGCCCGCTTAACCGTAGAACGACTGATTCAGGACGGACGGATTCATCCGGCCCGTATTGAAGAAATCTACAACAAAGCAAAACGGGAAGTGGAACAGGGCATTAAGCAGGCCGGTGAACGGGCCGTTCTGGATGCCGGTGTTACCGGAATCCACCCGGAACTGGTCAAACTGCTTGGCCGTCTGAAGTACCGTACCAGTTACGGTCAGAATGTTCTGGATCATTCGTTGGAAGTTTCTTACATTGCCGGATTACTGGCAGCAGAGGTCGGTGCCGACGTCAAGAAGGCAAAGCGTGCCGGTTTACTGCATGACATTGGTAAGGCATTAGACCACGAATATGAAGGAACCCACGTACAGCTTGGCGCAGATGCTGCCAGAAAGCACAAGGAAAGCGAAGAAATTGTGCATGCCATTCTGGCACACCACAATGATGTGGAACCGAAATCCACCATTGCCTTCCTGGTACAGGCTGCCGATGCTATTTCCGCAGCCCGTCCGGGTGCCAGACGGGAGAATCTGGAAAACTACATTAAGCGCCTGGAAAAGCTGGAAGAAATTGCCAATTCCTTCAATGGCGTAGAAGGCTGTTATGCCATTCAGGCCGGCCGTGAAATCCGTGTCATGGTAAAGCCGGATAAGGTTTCCGATGACCAGATGGTAATTATGGCCCACCAGATTGCTGAACGCATTGAACAGGAACTGGAATATCCGGGACAAATTAAGGTTCACGTTGTCCGGGAAAGCCGCGTTATGGATTACGCAAAATAACGGAAGTAAAATGGGGGATTTTATCCGGCAAAGGCTGCCGGATAAGCCCCTGTTTTTGCCTTTGAAAGGAATGCCGAAATGAAAGTGCTGGCTATTGGTGATGTTGTTGGAAAAGACAGCGTTGCCTTTCTGCAGCAGGAGCTGCCGAAACTGAAACGAAGTCATGCCATTGACGTCTGTGTGGTAAACGGGGAAAATGCCGCAGACGGGAATGGGATTACTCCGTCCGCCGTAAAAGACCTGTTTCTTTGCGGCGCAGACGTGATTACCACCGGGAATCACGCCTTCCGGCGCAAAGAAAGTTACGATACCTATGAAGACACGGTTTGCCTGTTACGGCCGGCCAATTACCCGGACGGCTGCCCGGGCCACGGCATTTGCCGCGTGGACAAGGGCCGGTACCAGGTCGGGGTCATTAACCTGATGGGCACCACTTACATGGAGCCCCTGGAAAATCCGTTTTTGAAGGTGGATTCCTTACTGCAGGAACTGTCGGACTGCCGTATTGTTCTGGTGGATTTCCATGCGGAAGCTACTTCAGAAAAGCGTGCCATGGGTTTTTACCTGGACGGAAGAGTTTCTGCCGTCTATGGGACCCATACCCACGTGCAGACGGCAGACGAACAAATTCTTCCGTCCGGTACCGGTTACATGACCGACCTTGGTATGACCGGCCCGGTCCACTCGGTGCTTGGCGTGGCCCCACAGATTGTCATTCAAAAGTTTAAGACCAATCTTCCGGCCCGCTTTGATTATGAAAAAAACAGCCCACTGATGATCAATGGCTGTATCTTTGAACTAGACGAAAAAACAGGCCACTGTACCAGTTGCCAGCGGATTTGCTTACAACAGACAGCATTGGCAGGGAAGGAGGCGCTCCGGTAATGTTGCAACAAAAGAAACTTCAAAAAATCAGTGCGCTTCTGTTAACGCTTTTGTTGGTGTTTTCTTTGACTGCCTGCGGAAAAAAAGAAGAAAGCACCTCCAACACGGAAGAGTATGTTTCTGTGGCGGAAGCCTCTGACCTGGTTCTGCCCTATTCCAGAGAAGACGGAATTAACCCTTATAAAGCTACCAGCCTGATGAATGAAGGCATTATGGATCTTCTGTATCAGGGCCTGTACACCATAGACAAGAACTATAAACCAACGGCTACGCTTGCCACGGAAGCTTCGTTTTCCGGTAAGACCTTAACCGTTAAACTGAATACGGACATTTCTTTTTCAGACGGCACTTACCTGAATTCTTCGGATGTGGTTTATTCCTTTAACCTTGCCAAGGATTCCACGTATTATGCCACCGGGTTAAGCCAGTTTTCGTCCGCGCAGGCAACCAATGCCAATACGGTTACGTTCACGCTTTCCCGCGTCAATGTCTACGCTCTTTCCAATCTGACGTTCCCCATTGTAAAATCCGGAACGGCCACGGATTCCTCCTCCCTTCCGGTAGGAAGCGGCGCTTATACCTATGCCAAAGCAGAGTCCGGCGGACTCCTGACCCTGCAAAAAGGGCAGGAGGGCAAGACCGCACAGATTTATCTGCTGAATGTAACAGACTCGGATTCCCTGCTGAATAACCTTGCCATTGGCAATGTGGATCTGGTCTATGATGATATTTGTGACGGCACCCTGACCCGCGTAGATAACGCCAAAGAGTCTCAGGTAGATATGAACCATCTGCTGTTTGTCGGTGTAAACGAAAAGACAGCAGGGCTTTCGGAAGCGGAAACGCGTCAGAATATCAGTGCAGTGCTGAATCGCACGGACTTAATTTCCACCGGTGTAGATGGTTACGGAACACCGTCTACCTTGCCATTTAATCCGGCCTGGTATGGGCTGGACGGAGTAGAAACCCAGTCCGTTGATCAGGACGCGGCAAAAGCTGCTGTGGCGCAGACGTTCACCGGGACCACGCTGACCATCCTGACGGATGCAGACAACGCCTTTAAAGTAAAAACAGCCAATGCAGTTGCGCAGCAGTTAGCAAATGCGGGCATTAATACCAAGGTGGAAGCGCTGACCTATCAGGAATACGCCAAACAGGTAGTTTCCGGCGGATATGACTTATACATTGGGGAAATTAAGCTGACCCAGGATATGGATTTAAGCTCCCTTTTAAGCGGGGACCTGTTAGACAACTTCTATTATCTGTGGTCCGGAGACTTAAAGGTATCTGACTTTGTAACAGCCTTTACGGAGGATATGCCGTTCATTCCCATCGGCTTCCGAAACGGGGTAGTTTGTTACACACAGGATATGACAACGGAGGTAGAAACCCTTCCCGGTTCGCCGTTTGCCAACCTGCAGAATGTGGCCAAACGTTCTAAATAATTGAACAGGACCGGGTTCTGTGGTAAAATGTTAGTCCAATACGGCAGGCTTACGCCGTTTTCGTTCCAAAAAGGAGTGTTAGTATGATCCGAATTGAAAAGCCACTCGGCACCATTGAAACGAATGAATCTTACTTTTCCGAATTGCTGGGCAGTGTGGTTCCTACCTGCTTTGGGGTTGTTGGTATGGAAGATACCAATGCCTTCCAGGGCATCCGCTCATTCTTTAATCGGAAACGGAAGTTTTTAGATAAAGGTGTGGCAGTTCGCAGCTCTTCCGGCGGGCTGATCATTGACCTGCATATTAAGGTGACTTATGGAATAAATATCTCCACGGTGGTACAGAACATTGTAGAAAAAGTGAAGTACACCGTAGAAAACGTTACCGGCATGAACGTAAAAGAAGTCAACGTTTATGTAGATTCCATGATTTCGTAAGGAGTTAAACAGAGTGATTACTGGGGCAATTTTCCGCGATGCAGTTATTTCTGCCGCGCATAACGTAAACAACAATCGGAAAGAGGTAGACGCATTAAACGTCTTCCCGGTACCGGACGGAGACACCGGAACCAACATGTCCATGACCATTGCGGCCGCCGCAAAGGAACTGGAACTGGTCCCGGATGACGCCACCATTTCTGCTGTCGCTGACAAAACAGCTTCGGCCATGCTCCGTGGAGCCCGTGGTAACTCCGGTGTTATTCTTTCTCTGATTTTCCGTGGCTTTTCCCGTGGCTTAAAGGGAAAAGAAACCGCCGGTCAGCGGGATCTGGTACTGGCCCTTTCCTATGGCGTGGATGCCGCTTATAAGGCAGTCATGAAGCCAACGGAAGGAACCATCCTGACCGTAGTCCGCAAGGCTACCCAGGCCGGTGCTTTGTTTGGAACCGAAAACAAGAGTGCCTCTGCTCCGGAAGTCTGGGACGCCGTTATTGCCGGCGCCGAAGAAGCGCTGCAGCAGACGCAGGAAATGCTCCCGGTTCTGAAAAAAGCGGGCGTAGTAGACGCCGGTGGACAGGGCCTGGTTTACGTATTCCAGGGCATGGCCAGCGTCTTCCACGGAGAAGGCATTGTGGAAGACCGGAATGACGAAGCGGTTTCCATTAACGTACAGCCTTTTGTAAAGAAGGCAACCGTTGCCGCTGCCAGTTCGGATATTAAATTCGGTTACTGCACAGAATTCATTGTTAACCGGGACAAGAAAGTAACCAAGGAACCCATGGCACTGCGTGCGTATCTGGAATCCATTGGTGACTCTGTTGTCTGCGTAGATGATGATGACATTATTAAAGTACACGTACACACCAATGAACCGGGCAACGCCATTCAGGAAGGCCTGAAATTCGGCCCGTTGGTAAAAATTAAAATTGACAACATGCGTCAGCAGCATGTTAATGCCGGCAAGGACGGCTCTTATACCGACGTTGACCTGCAGCAGTATCATAAACGTCCGGTTCCGACAGAAAGCGCACCGGAAGAAGCTCCGGCACAGGAAATTACTTCGGTAGAACCGGAAAAAGAAGTCGGCTTTGTTGCTGTTGCAGCCGGAGACGGCTTAAAGCAAATGTTCCAGGAAATTGGCGTAGACACCGTTGTTTCCGGCGGACAAACCATGAACCCAAGCACGGAAGACATTCTGAATGCGGTAGAAACCACACCGGCCCGGACCGTATTTGTACTTCCCAACAATAAAAACATTATTATGGCAGCAGAACAGGTAGATGCCATTTCGTCCAGAAAGGTTATTGTTCTGCCTTCCAGAACCCTGCCGCAGGGCATTGCCGCCATGCTGGCTTATGATCCGGATGCCGGCATTAATGACAATCACCTGGCCATGACCAAAGCGTTAAGCACCGTTGAAACCGGTCAGGTTACCTTTGCCGCCAGAGACAGTTCCCTGGACGGCAGAACCATCCGCGAAGGACAGATGCTGGGTATGGAAAATGGTGCCATTACTGTTATTGAAGATGACCCTGTTACGGCAGCATACAAAGTAACTCGCCACCTGGTCAGAAAACACAGCAACGCTACCATGATTACCCTCTTCTACGGCGAAGGTGCCACAGAAGAAGATGCGGAAAAGCTGGAAGCCCTTTTAAATGAGCGTTACAGTAACATTGAAACCGTTGTATTGGAAGGCGGTCAGCCGGTTTATCATTTCATTATCTCGGTTGAATAACATCCCGGAGGTGCAACCAAATGCTCCCGGATATTTCCATTACTAAACTGAAGGGCGTCGGTGAAAAGCGCGCCGGGCAACTAAAACAGCTCGGCGTGGATTCCATTGATGCCCTTTTTCATTATTTCCCGCGGGCGTACGAAGACTGGAGTAAGACGGTCCCCATTATGGGCGCCGAATTATATGAAAAAGCCTGCCTGCAGGTAGTCGTAAAAGATTCGGTCCGTACGTTTCGGGCCAAAAGCGGAATCTGGGTATTTGAAACGCAGGTGTTTGATACCACAGGCCTGTGTCAGGTGCTGATTTTTAATAACCGGTATTCGGCGCAGCTGTTCCAAAAAGGAAAAGAACTGCTGCTTTACGGAAAGGTAACCGTAGAACACGGGGTACGGAAATTATTGAATCCTGCGGTTGCGGTTAATCAGGAAAAGCAGCGGATTAAACCGGTGTATCGCCGGAGTAAGGATATTACTTCCAATTATCTGGAAGGCTGCATGGAACGGGCGTTACAGGAATACGCATCGCTTTTGGAAGACCCCATTCCGGAGTCCATCCGGCAGAAGTATCACCTGATGCCCTTGCGCCTGGCCATAGAAGAAATCCATTTTCCTTCCTCTATGGAGCAAATGAAACAGGCCCGGAACCGCCTGATTTTTGAAGAGCTGTTAGAATTGCAGGTTGGACTGCGGCGCCTGCACAGCAGGACGGAAACGGTTTCCGGTGTCCGCCTTTTGCAGGACTACAGTGCAGACTTTTATCAGCTGTTACCGTTTACGCCGACCAATGCACAGAAAAGGGCCGTTGCTGCCGCCATGGAAGACATGCAGAGCGGGGCCCTGATGAATCGGTTATTGCAAGGAGATGTCGGCTCCGGAAAAACCATGGTAGCTGCCGCTCTTTGTTACTCTGTTATCCGGAATGGCTACCAGTGTGCGCTTATGGCTCCAACGGAAATTTTAGCGGAGCAGCATTTTGCCACCATGCAAAAGTTCTTTCAGGGGACCGGTATGCAGGTGTCTTTACTGACCGGTAGCACCGGCGCCAAAGAGAAGGCGGACCGGAAAGCCGCCCTGCGCAGCGGCGCCACAGACCTAGTGGTGGGCACCCACGCCCTGTTGACAGAAGACGTAGATTTTGCCAGACTGGGTTTGGTTATTACGGATGAACAGCACCGCTTCGGTGTAAACCAGCGCGGAAGCCTTGCCGGAAAGGGCGAAGGTGCCCACGTTCTGGTTATGTCGGCCACTCCTATTCCAAGGACCATGGCCCTTGCCATTTACGGAGACCTGGATGTCTCCATTATTGATGAGCTTCCCAAGGGAAGACAACCTATTGAAACTTACCGGATTACCGGAAAAATCCGGCCACGCGCATACCGTTACATAAAGAAGTTCCTGGACGAAGGACGGCAGGCATACATTGTCTGTCCTCTGGTGGAAGAGGGAGAAGACACCCCGGAACAACTGGTATCCGCTACGGAATATTATGAACGGATCCGGACTCACGAATTTCAAGACTATGCCGTGGGGCTATTGCACGGACAAATGAAGAATGCGGACAAAGAAGCCGTTATGGAGCGCTTTGTCCGGGGAGACATTCAACTGTTGGTAGCCACCACTGTAATAGAAGTCGGTGTAGACGTGCCAAATGCAGTCATTATGTTAATTGAAAATGCCGAGCGATTTGGCTTGTCTCAACTGCATCAGTTGCGGGGCCGCGTCGGGCGGGGACCGTACCAGTCCACCTGTATTTTGTTGTCAGACAGTACGTCGGACAACACCAGGGACCGGTTACAGGTTCTCTGTTCCACCAATGACGGCTTTGAAATCTCACAGAAAGACCTGGCCCTTCGCGGCCCGGGAGATTTCTTCGGACAGCGCCAACATGGCCTGCCTGAGCTTCGCATTGCAGACATGCTGATGGATTTCTCTGTTTTGGAACAGGCTGGTGTAGCCGCAGAAGAGCTTCTGCAGGCTGACCCGGCGCTGTCCCTGCCGGAGCATCAACTCCTGTCCCAGGAAATTGATTTGCTGTTTCAGAGGAATCAATCCACCTGTTGAAGTGAGGAAGAAGAGATGAAACTAAAACAAACGCGTGCAGCCAAAAAGGCCAGACGACGGACCATTACCGTCTGTCTTTCCTTCCTACTGCTGGTTGCTCTTTGTGTGGGGCTTGGTTTTGGGATTTCCGCCTGTGTTACCCGATACCAGGAAAAGAAAAAGAAAGAAGCAGCCGCTGCCACTGCAGCCGCTGCAGAAGCCAATATGGATGCGTTAGACCACTATATTGCCAACATGACGCTGGAAGAAAAGTTGCTCCAGATGTTCCTGGTCAGTCCGGAAGAACTGACCGGAACCAGTGTGGTAACTGCTTCCGGAGACACCATGCGGACCAGCTTAAATAATTATCCGGTTGGTGGTCTGATTTACCACAGCATGAACCTGACTTCGGAATCCCAGGTTACGGAAATGCTGACTTCCGCACAAAGTATCATGACCAACGCAAATCAGGCACCCCTGTTTTTGGCGGTTATTGAAGAAGGCGGACCGGGCACTACCTCGCCCGTGGCCAATGCATTAAATACAACAGTCTACAGCGCTGCTTACACCTATGCTTCCAAAGAAGACGGCGTAACGCAGCTTAGCCTGGATATGAGTGAAATGGGCAAGGGGCTGTCTGCCCTTGGCTTTAACCTGAATTTAATGCCGTATTCCAATTGCTCCAGCATATCGGATTCTACGGTTGGGGTCCGCTCCTACGGAGAAGACTACACCAAGACTGCCGAAATGGTCAGCACTGTAGTAAAGGGCTTACACACCGGCGGTGTGGCAACTGCCATGAAGTATTTCCCAACCAGTGGTAATTTAAGCAGCAACGGCTTTTACGTTTCCGACAAATCTCTGACGGATCTGCGCACCTATGACATGGTACCGTTCAAAGCCGGAATTTCTGCCGAAACGGATATCATTATTGTCGGACATGTACAAATAGAAGCAGTAGACGCCGGAACACCAGCCGACCTGTCTTCCAAGGTGGTAGGCAATCTGCTCCGATCCGAACTGGCTTATGATGGAATTATTATGACCGCATCCCTTTCGGATACTTCCTTAAGCGCTTATTCTGCCGGGGAACTGGCTGTGCAGGCGGTTCAGGCTGGATGTGATATGCTTTACAACACCAATGATTTAAGTTCCGCTTTGGCTTCCCTGAAATCCGCGGTCAGCAGCGGCACCATTAAAGAATCCCAGATTGACGCTTCCGTCAAACGCATTCTGACGGCTAAGATTAACCGTGGCATTATGGATGAGCCCAGCACGGAAACCTCATCCACAAAATAAAATCAGTAAAGTAAGTTAGCTAAAAGAGGGCTCTTTCCCAGGCGGGGAAAGGGCCCTCTTTTGTTTTGCAATGATTTATTTTACCCGCAGTTTTTCTGCCAGCGCCTGGTCTGGTTCAATTTGCATGGACCAGTTTTCGTGGTAAATGACTTTGCCGGGCTTGGCGCCAACCGGCTTTTTCAAATTTTTAGCCAGCGTGTAGTCCACTTCTACTTTGGTGTCAGCGTCTGCGTTGCTGTTGACGGCGGCAATACAGGCTGCTTCCAAAATGGCCTGGTCAGAGACCGTTCCATTCTGGCTGCAGAGAACAACGTGGGCTCCTGGGAAATCCTTTACGTGGAACCACATGTCGGTTTTGGCCGCCTGTTTTAAGGAAAGCTTGTCATTCTGCAGGTTGTTGCGCCCTACTAAAACGGTGTATCCATCCGTGGTACGGTATTCCATTGGTGGCAACGCGGCAGGTTGCTTTTGGCTTTTTACTTTGCCCTTTCTTGTCTTTTGGACAGCATGATCCTTCAGATACCCACCGCTTTTCAGTTCCTGGCGGATGGAAGCAATGTCGCCTTCTTTTTCCACCCGGGACAGGGCATCCAGAACGGTGTCAAGGTATTGCAATTCCTCTGCACCGGAAGCCAATTGTTCTTTCAACTTCTTTTCCGCCGTATAGGTTTTGCGATATTCCTTATAATACTTCTGCGCATTCTGTGCCGGACTGAGTGCCGGATTTACCGGAACACGCATTAATTCCCCATCTTCATAGTAATTTTCCAGGTCAAAGAAGGGTGCCCCTTTGTCCAGACGGTACAGGTTTGCATTGATTAGCTCTGCGCTGATGCGGAGGGTTTCCCGGTCTTTACACTGCTCCAACTCTTCCTTTTGCGCGTTCATCTTTCTGGCGATGCGGCTTCTTGTCTTATTTAAGAAGTGCTTCAAATCTGCAGTACGGCTTGCCATACGCTCCATACTGTCTCGCACGGAATAATAGTCGTCCAGAAGAACGGAGGGGGAAGGATAAAATTTGATTTCCACCCGGCTGCCATACTGGGTCAGCGGGAAGAAGGAAAAATCAAAGGGCTTGCCGTTTTCGTCTTTGACCACACAGAATTGCGGCTTATTTTCCTGCAAAACGGAGCGCAGTTCCAAAAGGGCAAATTCCAGGGCGGTAAAGTGGCTGATGGTCATGTCGGCAAGAGCCTTATCTTCTCCTACGGACCGGTGGGCAAGCTCCCGTGCAACAACAGGGGAAATGCCCTGTAAGGAGGCAAGCAGGGCGCCGGACAGGCGCTTGGTGGAGAAGTTGCGGATGCGCTCCATGATTTCATCTATGCCATGGTCCAGCAGAGACAGCTTGTCCTGCTGTGGTGGAAGTTCATAAGGTAAGCCGGGCAATACCAGACGCTTGGAGGATTTGCTGATGTCTACCCGCTTAAGGGCATCAATAATGGTGCCGTCCGGGCCGGTCAGAATAACGTTGCTGTACTGGGCCATGATTTCAACGATCAGGCTGAGCTCTTCCCGGTCTCCCAGTTCGTTGGTGGCCTGGAAGGTCAGGGAAAGGACGCGGTCCAGTTGTTCCTGATGAACCCCGGTAAAGGTGGCACCGCCCAGGCGTTTGCGCAGCAACATGCAGAGCATGGGCGGACTGGCCGGGTTTTCAAACTCCGCCTTGGTCAGACTGACGCGGGGGCTGTTGGCTCTGGCGGACAATAACAATTTTACCCCGCCCAGCTGACGCTGGCGGAGTAACAAAACCAGCTCTTCTGAGGAGGGCTGGTAAATTTTATCTACTTTTGCACCGATTAAGGTCTGACTGAGCTCTTCTGCAAGGAAATGCAGGTAGCAACCGTCCAGTGCCATAGGGGTATCTCCTTATCCGATATAAGCTACCGGAGCAGATTCCAGGTAGCGGTAATCCAGTTCCGGGAATTCCTGCTGTAACAGCTTGAGTAATACCGGAACCGAAATAGTTTCTGTTTCATAATGACCGGCAGCCAGCAATGCAATGTCATAGTCAATGGCATCTAAAAAGTCATTGTGTTTGGCGTCTCCGGTAACAAAGGCATCTATGTTTCCTTCGGCAGCCAATGCCGGAAGGAAGCTGCACCCGGCGCCGCCGCAGACGGCAACGGTCTGAATGGGCTTGGTGGCGGAAGAAACGCGGACAACCGTATTTAATGCGGTTGCTACAATGTCAGCAAATTCTGCTGCCGGGACGGCTGTTTTCAGCCGGCCGGCCCGCATCATTTGCACGCCGTTTTCTTCCGGCCCAATCTTGTGAATGTCTGTCAGTCCGAGTACCGTTGCCAGTACGTCATTGACTCCGCCGTCTGCGGCGTCCCATGGCGTGTGTGCAGCCAGCAGCCCTATGCCGTTTTCTATGGCGTAGAAGACGGGACTGTCAGCGGTAACGGCTTTCAGCGGATGGAAAATAACCGGGTGATGACTGACTACTAAATCTGCACCAAAGTCCTTAGCCTGCCGTAATGTGTCCATGGTAACATCCAGGCACAAGGCAACTTTATGCACTTCTTTGTTTAGGTCTCCTACCAGGAAACCGCTGTTGTCCCAGTCTTCCTGCGTGGAAAACGGGGCCAGGCTGTCCAGAAACTGGTAGAGGTCTTTGGCAGTATAAGTCATGCTCCGGTCCTTTCTTTAATGGCGTTCATGAGGGAAAGCAGGAAATTGCATTCCTCTTCCGTATGGTCCATGGTCAACAATCCGTTTAACCGTTTTCCCAGGCGATCCAGCACTTTCTGAAAATATTCCGCTTTCAGCGGATGGTCAGAGTCTGCCAGTGTACCCAGATAACAGGCAAGCGGGGATGCATCTGACGGGGTACCGGTGTATTCTGCGTCCATGGCAAGATACAAACGGCTTCCTTCTTTGCACAGCTGTTCCTGCAAAATGGAGAAGCCGTTCCGGTATAAATAGTTCCGCAGGTCTTCCTGATGGGACTGCGGTTGTAAGACTAAGTGAATTCCTTCTGCCTGCAACCAGGGGGTAGCGGTCAGCAGGTCTTCCATTAAATTGCCACCCATGCCGGCTAAGACAAATTCCTTACTGTCCTCCGGGTTCAGGTTGGAAAAGCCGTCACTTAAAACCAGGGTGATTTTGTCTTCCAGGCCGTATTTTTCCACGGTTTCCCGTGCGTTATTCAGCGGGCCCTGTCTGACGTCTGCCGCAATGGCAGAGGAAATTTTTCCGATTTGTAACAAATAGGCCGGGAGATAAGCGTGGTCGGTACCAAT
>CAVFBE010000064.1:0-16733 GCA_963620745.1 Muribaculaceae bacterium
TGTTAATACAGCCATTGTCCTGAAACAGAACATACGAAGATTTAATGCCGGTGACATTCATGAGTTCGTCTGCCACCTGCGAGGCAATGGCCCGAATTTCCTGCTGGTCCTGATCCGTTACCACGGCAATGGCACAGGATTCGTAGGTTTCGGCACTACTTAAGATTTTGGCCTTTTCCCGGTAAGCATCCAGGGAATTGGAGAACATCTGCTTTACCGCAACAGTGTCCGCCCCATGACTTTTCAGGAAGGCCGCCGCCTGGAACGTTCTGGTTCCGGTGCTTAAAACAAAGCAGCGGGTATCCAGCATAATACCGGACAACAGGGCTTCTGCCGAGCAGGGCTCTAGGTTGATAACGGCCGGTAAGTACTGAATTAATTCTGTCACCATTTCACAGGCCGAGGAAGCGCTGGGCTCATCATAAAAGAGCACTACATTTTCCATAGCGTGCGCAACTCGCCGGTGATGGTCCACAATGGCAATCCGGTCAAAGCCGTCCGTCAGCTCCGGATATTCCAAGGAATCCATTCTGTGGGTATCCACCACTACCAGAAGCGTTGTTTTGCCGCGCATGAAGTTTAGCGCAGCCGTGCGGTCAATAAAGCAGTCATGTAATGGCCCGTCTTCCAGGCGAGTCAGCAGACTCTTTGCCATACTTTTGCTTTTGTCACAGAGAATGTAACACGGTTTTCCAAGTGCCTTTGCCATTTCCCAAACGCCAACGCAGGCACCAATGCTGTCTAAATCAGAGAAGGCGTGACCGGTAGCAAAAACAACATCTACCGCCTTCATATGGTCTGCCATGGTGGTGGCCATAATTCTGGCCTTTACCTGGCTGGATCCGGCTGTGGAAACCACGGTTCCGCCAAAGAACGTCAGTTGCCCGTCTGTGTTGACAGTGACCTGATCTCCGCCGCGGGACTGGCTGATTTCCAGTGCCTGTTTGGAAAGCTGATCATTCTGGCTCAGGTTCAATCCGCGACCGACGCCCATACTAAGGCTGATGGCCAGTGGCTTGTCTTTGTAGCGGTACTCATGAACCCGGTTCAGAATTTCAAACTGGTGGTCCATCATGACCTGCAGTGAGCGTTCTTCAGTTACCATGATATATCCGCCACCGCTAATCCGGCGGAACAGACACGGAAACTGTGCGGCCCAGTCATCCAGCAAGGTTTCAATTTCCCCGCTGATGACTTCGCATTCACTGTTTTTGAAGTTCTTATAAACCTCTTCCAGATTGTCAATCCGGATTTTGATGACAACCGGTTTGCTTAGGTTATATTTATCTGCTGCTTCTTTTAATTCCGTGTCATCAAAGAAAAACAGCGCATAGGAAGGATGTTCCTCTTCCATGTCTATGCGGCTGGCATAGACGGTATACTGCCGGTCCTGCAGGTGCAGGTTATACCCTTCCCGCTTTCCGGCTACTTCTTTGGCAGAAACTTTTCCCAGATACTGGGAAATCTGGTCCTTGGGCAAGGTTCCCTCCGGGACCATTTCCTCTTCAAAAAGACGGTTATACCAAAGAATTAAGCCTTTATGATCCGCAACCACAACCGGCATGGGATAGGTCTGTCTGCCACCCTGGGTAGAAAAATAAAGATTGATTTTTTCTACCTGTTTTTTCAGGTATTTTTTTCGGTCAAAATATGCCTTGATGGCAATTACTGCTACCAAAGAAGAGCAGACCAGCGCTACAATGCCGACGGTCAGGCTGTAATGAAACAGAAACCCGGTCAGCAAAGTAAGGACTGCAATAGCGGCAGTAACAACCCAAACAGACAAGACTTAAACCTCCATGATAATTGGTAAGATCATTGGGGAACGCTTGGTGCGTTCATAAATCAGGCGGGAAATTTCATCCCGGATTCGGCTTTTAATGGTGGACCATTCGCGAATGTTCTGATCCAGGCAGTTTTCAATGGCCCAGGCTGCAATTTCCTGTGCATCCTGGATGAGTTCTTCGGATTCCCGAACGTAAACAAAACCACGGGATACAATGTCCGGACCGGCCATAATTTCTCCGGTTTCCTGGTCCATGGTAACTACAATGGTAACAAGACCATCCTGTGCAAGACGGGTACGATCCCGCATAACAACGGCACCTACATCGCCGACACCGTAGCCGTCAACAAAGACTTTGCCTGCCGGAACGGTACCAACTACTTCAATGCCGGACTCATGCACTGCAACGGTGCGTCCAATTTCAGTAATGATGATATTGCCGGACGGAATACCCATCTGTTCTGCCAGTTCTTTATGCTTGGCCAGATGCTTTTGCTCACCGTGAACCGGAATGAAGTACTTCGGGCGAATCAGGCCCAGCATCATCTTCAGTTCTTCCTGGTTGGCGTGCCCGGAAACATGAACGTCATACATGCGTTCGTAAATGACTTCACAGCCGCGCTTCAGGAGTTCGTCTACCACCTTGCCGACAGATTTTTCGTTGCCGGGAATGGGGGTTGCAGAAATAATAACATAGTCATTGGACGTAATATTGACCTTGCGGTGTTCGCCGAAGGCAATCCGGGTCAGGGCGGACATAGGTTCCCCCTGGGAGCCGGTGGTAATAATCAGCTGCCGCTCCGGCGGGTAGTTTTTGATGTCATCCAGCGGCACCAGAACGCCATCCGGAATTTTCAGGTAACCCAGTTCTGCGCCAATTGCCATAACATTTTCCATGCTACGGCCGGACAGGGCAATTTTTCTTTTCTGCGATTTAGCAACATTAATAATCTGCTGTACTCTGTGAATATTGGACGCAAAGGTTGCCACAATAATACGCCGCTTGCCGGCAGAGGCAAACAGGCGTTCAAACGAAGCGCCTACGGTTTTTTCAGAGGCAGAGTAGCCGGGCTTGATGGCATTGGTGGAGTCAGCAAGGTAACAGAGTACCCCTTCCTTCCCCAGTTCTGCAAAGCGGGCAAGATCAATCATATTGCCGTCTATTGGCGTAGTGTCAATTTTCATGTCACCGCTGTGAATGATAACACCTGCCGGGGAATGAATGGCAAAGGCCAGGGCATCCGGAATACTGTGGTTAACGTGGATGGCCTCCAGATCAAAGGCGCCAAACTTGACATGGTCTCCCGGTTTAATAACGTGCAATTCTGCCGTTTCCAGCAAACCATGTTCTTCCAGTTTACCTTTAATCAGGCCAATGGTTAAGGAGGTTGCATAAACCGGAATGTTAATTTCTTTCAGTAAGTAAGCCAGTCCGCCAATGTGGTCTTCGTGGCCATGGGTAATCACAATGCCGTGAATATTTTCGACATTTCTTTTTACGTAAGTAAAGTCCGGAATAACCAGATCTACGCCTAGCATATCCGGTTCCGGAAAAGCCAGTCCGCAGTCCAAAATGAACATATCCCCTTCATAGTCAAAGAGGGTCATGTTTTTACCGATTTCATTTAATCCACCCAGAAACGAAATGCTGACGGGAGAACCGACCAGTTCTTTCTGGGCTTTTTTTCTTCGAGCCATAAAAAATCCTTTCTGATTTGTTTTTATTCCAGTGCAATATTCATCCACCGTACGTGGTCGCTAAACATTGCCATTTCACGACGTAGGGAGCTAAACATTGATACTATATTATAAGATAATAACCCTGCAGGGTCAACGATTTTACGCCTCTTGAGAGCCAACCTGTGCTATGATAAAATGGCAACTGAAAAATAAGCTAAAAGAAGACAAAGAGGTATCTCATGAGCACTGAATTAACCCAGGTAGAGCTGTTTACAGACGGCGCCTGCTCCGGAAATCCCGGCCCAGGCGGCTGGGGCGCTATTCTCCGCTGTGCCGGCGTGGAAAAAGAATTATCCGGCGGTGAAGCGGAAACCACCAATAACCGTATGGAACTAATGGCGGTCATCAGCGGCCTCCGGGCCTTGAACCGGCCCTGCCACGTCACCATTACCACGGATTCCCAGTATGTGGTAAATGGCATTACCAAGGGCTGGGCCGCTTCCTGGAAGGCCAACGGATGGCGCAAGAAAGACAATAAGCCGGCTTTGAATCCGGAGCTGTGGGACCAGCTCCTGACGGAGCTGTCCCGCCACGAATATGAATTTCATTGGGTCAAAGGCCACGCCGGGCATCCGGAGAATGAGCGCTGTGACGCACTGGCAGTTGCCTGGTCCAAACGGTACCAGTAATTGCACTATTTGCTAAAACAAAAACAAAATCCGCTAAAATGGAAGGGCGCGTTTTTAAAACGCGCCCTTTTTCTTATTCGTCGTCTTCTACCAGACCCAGTTCATGGTCCAATACTTCCTTGACATCTTCCGGATCCAGACCGTGCACCATGCAGGCTTCGGCCAAAGATTCGTACAGGGCAGAACCGCAGGTAACACAGCTCATACCACAGCTCATCAAAATTTCAGCAGCCTCCGGATACTTTTCAATAATGTCAATAATCAGCATATTGACATCTATGCTGCCCTCCTGTACCGGATGAACGGTAAAGAGTGCCTCTGCATCTTCTTCCGGAGTGGTAATAACATGCAATCCGAAGTTCTTCTGGAAAATAGAGAATACAGATTCCGTAAAGAATTCCGGCAGCTTGCTGAGGTAAACATTCTTGGACCCAACATAAAGAATGGATAACAGCGCCGCGTAACTGAGATTGCTGTCCAGTGAAACAAAGAATGCAAGCGGGACACCGTTAATGTCAAACTTTCCAAGGCCTTCCTGGAACTTCATGGCAGCCGTTAAAACTGCATACAAATCCGCAATTCCACCGGCATCCATAATCCGTGGCATACCACGCAGAGTGCCGAGTTGCAGACCCATGGTGCGGAATTTAACAGAACCGGCAGTAATGGCCGCCGCGTTTTTCGGCAACGCTTTGCAGAGGTCTGTAAAATAAACCGCTTCCGGTTCGTCATCTCCGACCAGAACCAGCAGTTTGGAAAGTGTTCCATCCTTCATGGAAGAAATCAGGTTGTCCGACATCTGCTGTAAGGTTTCACGGGAAAAACCGGAAATATGTTCACCTTGTTGAAGGGCTTCCGGAACAGCACAGGTTTTTGCCTGCTCTGCCACTTTTCCATAGTCGGATTTTGTCAGATTGGGCACACCAGGATAAAAGACCGGTGCAATGGTGTAAATTCGGTCCTTGTAACTTTCTTCCGGTGCTTCAATACCGCCGGAGGTAACAATAATGGGACCGTGGAAAGACGCAAAGTCTTCCTTCTGCCGGAAACGGGCACCGCCGTAATTGCCGGCAAAGTGGTCATATTTCTGCAATTCCGGATAACTGTGGGCAAAGTAAAGGTCATCATGGGTGTAGATATCTATCCCCTGATTTTCTGTAGCTTTCAGAATTTCTTTCAGTGCGGCAATATTCTGACCGCAAACCAGGATGCCGGGATGGCTCCGCACACCCAATTCTACATTGACCAGCCGTGCCGTGCCATAACGGCTCTGGCATGCCTGATCCAGCAGGTTCATGGCACGGTAGGCATTGCCGCCCACTTCCAGTGCCAGATTGAATAACAGACCAACACTTAAATTATATTTCAGCGTCCGAAGCAATAAACGCTCCATGAACAGAGAAATTCCATCATCTTCATAACCGACATCATAAGCAGCCAGACAAATCTGCGCCACCCCTTTCAGGGCAGACAGAATCAGCTGGCGGAGCCCATTGGCATCCTGCTTATTGGCGGTCTTTTCTTCCAGCTCTTTTAGCTTTTCTTCATAGTCTGCCGGACCAGCCGGTGCCCATTGCACCTCCGGCGGCAATACGTTCTTCACGCTAACCTGTTCTAACAGCTGATCCCGCAAAGACAGCGTCCGCGTAATCTGCTGCTGTAATGTAACCGGGTCCGCATTGGACTGTTCCGATGTCATACACAGATTAACCATGATTAAATGAGATGCCGACTGCGGCACCTCTGATTGTTCTATCCGAAGCTCTGTGGTAACCGCCGCCAGGGTTTTGGTACACAGATCCAGGGTATCCTGTAACAATTTATCCTGCATAAAGGCCTCCTAGGGATAATGCAACTTCCGGCCGGATAACGGCAAGCTGTGGCAAAAAAGTATGTTCCAGGCCGGCATTGGAAACCATTAACTCGCATAAAAAACATAGGCTAATGATAACCAGCAGAAAGACAATGGCAGCCACACGAAGCGCTACATTCTTCTTCATGACCGTTCCCCCTTCCGGATGATAACCACATGGTCATCCTTTTCCTGCAACTCCTTCAGCTGCACTTTTCTGACGTAAGTTGTCTTGGGTGCGGGTGCTGCAGGTTCTTCTGTTTCTTCCGGCACTTCTATTGTTTCGGTAACAGCCGGTTTGGGAAGCGGTGGCAATTCTGCCTGTAAGGCTTCAAAGGAAGCAACGGCTTCTTCCAGCTTCTTCTTTTCTTCCTCTGAAATTAAAGGAATTGGCGGCATGGCATGTGGTTGATCCTCTGACTCCTGTTTTTCCGGCGAGTCAGCCTCTTTCTTTTCCCTGCGGTTCTTCTGTCCGAATAGGACAAGCAGAAGCAGGAAGATCAGGCATGGAATACCGACGCAAAGAAGGGTACCCAAAGTGGAATCCAGGAACAGAATTCCTTTTCCAAGGCTTTGGTTCCGTCCGACATATTCTCCGACAATCTGGTTGGGCAGCAAATACGCTGTGCTTTTTCCGTCTGCAGAGCTAACCGAAAACGTGGGCTCTGTATCTGCAGAGCTCTGGTTAACAGAAGCAATGCTACCAACAACGGTGGTATTGCCGGAACGGTAAGCAATTAAACTGCCCGGCTGAAGGGATTTGACATCTACCTGTCTGGCCATGGCCAGATCTCCTTTTTCCAGTTCCGTTATGCCATCAGAGGAACGGGTATCTGACACCAAAAAGAAGCAGTATTCCCTTAGTTGTACTGCGGACTGGTCAAAAAAATAGCCTCTTACCAGTGTGGTGCAGTTAAACACCAGAAACGGCAGTAGCAGCAAAATGAAAAACAGGCCAAAAACAGTTCCTGTTACATGAGCGCGAGACTGTTTCACAGACTTCCCTCCTTCCTGGATTTTACAGAAGTAAATTATAACAAAAACAGGCAAAAAGAAAAGCCTGTTTCCGGAGAAAACAAAGCAGCCCTGAAGCCAAAGCCTCAGGACTGCCCTTCCTTTTCTCCTTACATGTTGGTGGACTTATCTTCGCCCAGACCGCACATGCCATCCAAAACATATTTATTGCCGTCTTCATCCAGAAGATATCCTTCCAAAGTGCCAAAGAAAATGGAATAATCCATAATCAGTGGAATCTTGGTCAGATGACGGTCCTGAATGTGATAATACACGTCAACCATGCCATATTCATCTGTAATATGCCATTTGGTTTCCGTTACATGTTCAAAAACAACCGGTGGCAGACGGGAAGTTTTGCCGTCCAGGAAAATCAGGTTTTCATTGTACCGGTCCTGATCTACCGACTGGTTCCGTGTCAGGTTAAAACCGAACGGACGAAGGGCTCCGTCATATTCCAAACGTCCCATGGTGGCAACCCAGTCATAATGCATATGGAACGGGTAAAATCCACGGTGGTCATCAATGGTGGCAAAGGTGTTTTCGTTGGCTGTGTAAACTTTGTCATTCCATTTCAGGGAACCGGTAACAGACCAGATGTCCTTCTGGCTGTACAGGGTGCAGTTCTTGTGGAACGGAATCAGTACATTAGAGGGCAAAGAAGCTCTGGTAAATTCCAAATCATAGGAAATGGAACCGGCAGCAGATTTGCCTTTGCCGCTAAGGTAAGCCTTGTCCTTGTCATATTCATTGACAAATTTTACGTGGTTCAGCGGGTTCTTCCCTTCCGTTACATTTCCCCGCAGAAGATTCGGGGCAAACGAAGGCTTGGGGCTAAGGCCCATCCAGGCATATTTTTTGCCCACTTTGCGATCAAAGAGCAGGGTCAGGCAAACGCCGACCATGCCGCCGAACATAGGCGATACTGCGGTCAGAATGGCAATGTCATCAAAGACAACCTCTGCCGCTTCCCAGGTGGTGTAAATGCTTTTGTTGAAGAAATTTGGATTTCCGCGGGGCCGGTCTGCGTGCAGGAAATTCATATTTTCAAATTCCTGCTTATACGTGCCGTGGTAAAATCTGCCGTTTTCATCTACCACGTCTTCCGGTACATCTGTCGGAATCCTTTCTTCTGCAAGATATTTTTTGTAGTCTGTCATTTCTGTTCTCCTTACTGTTTTAATGCAAATTTAATGCAAAATAGAAACCGTCACTTTTGTCCGAAACTGTAGTTGTCCGAACAACTTCATACAATTCAATTCTAAAAGAAATGCCCAGCTAAGTCAAAAGAATTAGCTGGGCAAAAGCGAACAATATTTTTCCTTTATTTATAGGAATATTGCCTCTTTACAACGTCTTGTTGTTCGGTTTTTAAAGTTGGTCTATTTTAACTGCCATTCGGCAATATCCTTCACTTCTTCATAAAGCAGACGGTAACTGCCATACCGGGAAGCGGCAATTCTGCCTTCTTCCACTGCCCTTCTGACCGCACAGCCCTTATCATTTAAGTGGCGGCAGGAAGGATAAAACTGACACTGCTCCAAATAAGGGGCAAACTCCGGAAAACAGTCCGGCAGGTCTTCTTTCAGGATCAGATCTGACTTGTCAAACTCCAGGCTGGCAAAGCCGGGCGTGTCGGCAACATACCCGCCTGCCACGTGAAGCAACGTACACTCCCGTGTGGTATGCTTCCCGCGGCCCAGTTTCTGGCTGATTGCCTGGGTCGGAAGTCCAAGGGACGGGTCCAGTGCATTCAGCAAAGTGGACTTTCCGACCCCGGAGTTGCCGGTAAACGCACTGGTTTTGCCAGCCAGCAGCTGGCGGATTTCCGCCGTGCCCTGTCCGGTTTTCCCACTGACAACCAGCGTCGGAAATCCTGCTTTCTGATAGGCATCTTCCCATTCATCAACCGCTTTTAAATCTGCCTTATTCAGCAGAATAATAGGAGCAATCTGTGCTTTTACAGCCATTGCCGTTAAGCGGTCAATGACCAGCGCATTTGGGGATGGTTCACAACTGGAAACCACAATAAACAGCTGGTCTAAATTTGCCACCGGCGGACGGCGAAGACTGTTTCTGCGCGGCAGAATTTCTTCTATGGCATGATAGGAGTCATCCCCGCTTAGGGTCACAATAACGTGGTCTCCTACCAGTGGCGTAATGCGGTCTTTTCGAAAGCTGCCGCGCGCTTTACATTCATATACCTGTTCAGCGGCTTCCACATAGTAGAAGCCGCCGATTCCTTTAATAATAGTGCCTTGGACCTGGTTTTGATTCAACTTAGTCACCGTTTTCTTTTCCTTTAGAAGAGGTTTTGAATGGTGTAGCTTTTCCGGCTGACATTGCTCATTTTAGCGGGATCCGAACCGAAGTTGGCGGTTCCCGTATAAATGGTAGTGCCATCCAGCGTAACCTCTACGGACTGTCCGTCTTCGCTACCACTGATGGTGGAAGTATAGTTGCTGCCGTTACAGAGAACGGAAGTTTCCTTTACCAGTTCATTGTTGACATACAGCTTATAGGTTCTGGTCTTCATGTCTACCGGCAGGGTTACCGTAATATCCAGCGACTGCTGGCCGGAGCTGACAACCAGGTTGACCGTAGAACCGGCATCAATCTTGGTTCCGGCTTCCGGATCCGTAGAAATAATATAACCCTTTGCCTTGGAGGAGTCTTTATAAGTAACGTCTCCAATATTTAAATCCTGTTCCGTAAAGAATGCTTTTACGGAAGTCTGGTCTGTTACATAGTTCAGGCCGACTACATCCGGTACTTCCCGTTCATTTTCATTGACGTCTGTTGCAACGTAGATGATGATTGGGTCAGAGGTATCTGCAGTGGTGCCGGATTCCGGATCCGTACGGATAACCGTGCCCTTGGTGACGTCCGTGTTGTATTCTGTCTCTACATTTATTTCCACAAAGCCCTGCTGTTTCAGGATGCGGGTAGCCTGGGATTCTGTTTTACCGGAAACATCTTCTACCGTAACACTCAGGCCGTTGGAAACTACTTCCAGCGTAATGGTGGAACCTTTGGAAACGCGTTTTCCATTTCTCGGGGACTGTTTGCAAACTACGCCCTTGGCATAGTCTGTGGACTGTACGTAGTTGACTTCAAACTCAAAGTCATCATAGCGGCCCTGGACTTCTTCTGCATAATTCATGCCGACAAACTTCGGTACTTCTACCTTGTTGCCACCAACAGAGTCTTTCAGAATTAAAACCAAAGCAACAATCAGAAGCACTACCAGCACACCGATTACACTTCCGATAATAGCCTTCTTTTTCTGTTCTGCTTTTCTTTGCTGCTCTGCTTTTTCCTTGTCAGCCGCACTCTGCTTCTGCTTTCCTGCTGTACTATTGGACGGAATAACAACGGGGCGCACCGGCTGTTGTTTGGAGACTTCCGAGCCCATGCCGCTATAAATAGCATCCCGGTTAATAAATTTGGTCGGTTCCTTGTCAACGAAGTAACTGTAATCAAATTTAATGGCCGGATTCCGTTTCAGTTCGTCTAAGTCCAGCAGCATTTCCGCTGCAGACTGGTACCGGTTTTTGGTGCTTTTTTCCATGGCGTGCAGGGTAATCTGTTCCAGGCCAACCGGAATATCGGGATTGATTTCCCGTGGCGGCGTGGCTTCACTTTGCAATTGCATAATGGCAACGGAAACGGCACTGTCAGATTCAAACGGGAGACGGCCGGTAATCATTTCGTACAGAACAACACCAACAGAGTAGATATCTGCTTTGTCATCCGTAATTTCACCACGGGCCTGTTCCGGACTGATGTAATGAACCGAACCAATGGCCGATTCCGACATAGTGCGGGTTTCCCCACGGCTGAATCTGGCAATTCCAAAGTCCGTTACTTTAATGGTACCGTTGGCAAGCAGCATAATGTTCTGCGGCTTAATGTCCCGGTGTACAATTCCCTTGTCATGGGCATGCTGCAGCGCACGCAGAATCTGCGTGCAGAAATGAATGGCCTCTTTCCAGTTGATGACGCCCTGCTGTTCAATATATTCCTTCAGGGTAATGCCTTCTACATACTCCATAACAATGTATTGGAGCTTGTCCCCTAAGGAGACGTCATACACCTTTACAATATTAGGATGGGATAAAACCGCAATGGCTTTGGATTCATTCTTGAAACGTCTGCGGAATTCTTCATTGGCCAGGAATTCTTCTTTTAAGATTTTAATGGCCACAATCCGGTCATCAATGTTGTCATAGGCCTTATAAACTACGGCCATTCCGCCAACGCCGATGATCTCACGGATTTCGTAGCGTCCGTCTAATCGCTTTCCAACGTAATTATCCATTAATTTCTCTCCTTGTCATCCGATAGGGTAAGTCAGTAGGCAATGGTGACAACCGTAATATTGTCTCCCCCGCCGCCCTGGTTGGCAGCAGCCACCAGCTTACTGGCAAGATCCGGATTCGGATCCTTTCGAACCAAATCAAAAATGGCTTCATCTGATACGAAATTGGTTAGGCCATCCGTACAGAACAGGAAGATATCTTCCGGAGAAGTGTCCTCTTCCGTGAAGTCCACCTTCAGATTTTCATCCACACCCAAAGCCCGCGTAATCAGGTTCTTCCGCGGATGCGTACTGGCTTCCGCTTCTGTAATTTCACCACGTTCCACCATGTTCTGTACAATGGAGTGGTCCCTGGTAACCTGTTTCAGGCTGTGATCGGATATGATATACGCTCTGCTGTCACCGGCATGGGCAACAAACAGAGTGGTTTCCGTAATAATGGCCGCTACAACCGTAGTGCCCATTCCCTGCAGTTCTTCCCGCGCCATGGACAGGTCAAAAATTTCATAATTGGCATTGGTAATGGCGGTCAACAGCAGATTGCGGATAGAGGAAGAACTCATATTTTCACGGTAAGCACCGGTAATGCGTTCGGAAATATACTTAACCGCTGTGGAGCTGGCCACATTGCCGCCGGCGTTTCCGCCCATGCCGTCACAGACCACAACCCAGGCAACGCCGTTGCGAAATTCCCCGGCTGCATACGAATCCTGATTGGTGGAGCGGGACTTTCCGATGTCCGTTTTTGCAATGATTTTCATGAGCTTTCCTCCTTTCCTTTATTTTTTCTGCGGAGCTGTCCGCAGGAAGCGTTGATATCAGATCCGAGCGTGCGGCGCACGGTTGTGGTAATACCGTGTTTTTCCAGGATACCTGAAAATGCCTGTAAGCGCTCTGCAGAGCTTCGCACGTAATCATTTTCCCGTACTTCATTGGCCGGAATCAGATTAACGTGGCATAACATACCTTTTAATTTTCCGGCAAGCTCCCCGGCACACGCATCTGTGTCATTTACACCGCTCATCATGGCGTATTCAAAGGAAATTCGTCTGGAGGTGGCTGCGGTATAGTCCCGGCAGGCCTGTAACAATTCCTCTGTAGCCCACTTTTTATTGACCGGCATAATCTGATTCCGGACCGTGTCATTGGGGGCATGTAAGGAAACGGATAAGGTAAATTGCGGATGCAATGCAATTAGATCATAAATACGTGGCACTATGCCACAGGTGGAAATGCTGATATGCCGGGCACTTAAATTGTAGCCCTTTTCATCGGTAATCAGTTCCAAAAAGCGAAGGACGTTGTCATAGTTCATGAGTGGCTCGCCCATGCCCATCATAACAAGATGGGAAATCCGGATTCCGGTGTCCCTGGTGGCGGCATACACCTGTGCCAGGATTTCGGAGGCCCGCAGGTCCCGGACGCAGCCATCTATGGTGGAAGCACAAAACCGGCATTTCATGTTGCAGCCAACCTGACTGGACACACAGATGGAATAACCGTACTTATATTTCATGAGTACCGTTTCCACGGTTTCCCCGTCATTCAGTTCAAACAGATATTTTATGGTGCCGTCCAGCTGGGAAACCAGCTTTTTTAAAATCCGGCAGTTGTAAAGCTCATATTGCTGTTCCAAAGAATTCCGTAAATCTTTGGAAAGATTGGTCATTTCCGAAAAAGATTCTGCCTGCTTTTGATGAAGCCACGTATAAATCTGTCCGGCACGAAACTTCGGGAGCCCCTGTGCCGTCAGTCTTTCCTGCAATTCCGGCAGAGTCATGGATTTCAGATCTAGTTTTTCCAAGCTCAGTTCTCCATTTTTTCCAATACTGAAATAAAGAAACCGTCTGCGTGATACGTCTGTGGGAATACCGTTTCCATGCGGATAAGCCGGAAGTCCGGATGCTCCTGCAGGAACCGTTCCACGACTTGTTCGTTTTCCGCCGGGTTCAGGGAACAGGTGGAATAAACCAGTCTTCCTCCCGGTTTCAAATAAGAGGAAGCAACATCAGAGATATTATATTGCAGGCCCGGCAAATCGTCAATTGAAGCCGCATCCTTATACCGAATTTCCGGCTTTCTGCCAATAATGCCCAAGCCGGCACAGGGAACGTCTACCAGCACCTTGTCCGCCGGTTCCAACTCCTTGTTAAACAGGGTGGCGTCTCCCTGGCGGGGCTGCACATTGGGCAGACCCAGCCGGGCTGCTCCGTCGGCAACCAGTTTGACCCGATGCGGATGCAAATCAAAGGAGTAAACCGTCCCCTGCCCCTGCATCCGCTCGGCAAGGGTAAAGCTTTTGCCGCCGGGAGCAGCGCATAAGTCAAGGACTACATCGCCCGGGGAAGGATCCAGTCTGGCACAGCACAGCTGCGAGGACAAGTCCTGAATATGAAACAGACCTTCCCGGAACGAAGGTAAGTTTTCTACGGCAGATGCCCCGGTCAGCAACAGGCAATCTTCTACGGCGCTGCAGGGCTCCGCAGTAATCCCCTCTTCTTTTAACCGGCGAGTCAGTTTCTCCGCTGTAATTTTAGTAGTGTTAACCCTTGCATACAGCGGTGGTGCTCCCAAAGACGCCTGTAAAATACCAAGGGTGGTTTCTTTTCCGTAAGCCTGCCACCAGAGCTGCACCAGAAAAAGAGGAACAGAATACTGAATGCTGTAGCACTTTTGCTGGTCCTCCGTTGTGCTGTTCTCCGGCAATTCCGGAAGCACCAGACCTGCGGCGGCAACTTTGCGCAAGACGGCGTTGACCAGACCGGATGCAAACGCGGCACCGTTGGATTTAACCAGTTTTACGCTTTCATTGATGGCCGCATGGGGCGGAATTTTGTCCAGGAAAAGCAGCTGGTAAGTCCCCAGTAACAACGCAATATAGGCTTTGGAATTCAGCTTCTTCAGCGGCTGCTTTAAATAGAGTTGTAAGTTATAATCCAGTGTCAGCTTGCGCTCTACTACACCATAAACCAGGGTGGTAAAAAGCGCTTTGTCGGCATCCGGAAGGGAATTCTCCTTCAGAACACCGGCAATGGCCAAATTGGAATAGGATTGATTTTTCTGAATATGAAGCAGACAGGTAAATGCCTGCTGACGTGCAGAGCTCATAGGTGTCTCCTTTAGTCATCCCGCCGGTTGCGACCCAGCAGCAGAACGGTGTAACGCAGCAGGTTGGCCAGCACACTGGCAACTGCCGCTACATAAGTCATGGCGGCTGCTGTCAGAACCTTCCGGGCACCTTTTAATTCATCTGCCGTAAGAAGGCCTCCCTCCTGCATTTGCTCCATGGCACGGTGGCTTGCATTCAGTTCTACCGGAAGCGTTACCAGCTGAAAAATGGCAATGGCAGAATACAGCAACAGGCCAAAAACAACAATGCTTTCCCGTCCAAGGGCAGCACCAATAATGGCCAGTGGAATACCGGCGTAGGTTCCGAAGTTGCACACCGGAATTAAGGCATTCCGTATTTTAATAGGAAGGTAGCCCTGATCATGCTGAATGGCGTGTCCGGCTTCATGGCAGGCTACGCCGATGGCGGCAATAGAACTGCGCCCATAGGTGCTGTCAGAAAGACTGAGCACCTTTGTCTTTGGATTATAGTTGTCTGTCAGATTGCCTTGGATGTGCTGTACCTGAACATCCATGATACCGGCCCGTTGCAACACCATGCGCGCTGCCTGTTCCGCAGTAATGCGCCTGGAAGACGGCACACGATCATATTTTTTATAGGTACTGCTGACCTTAGCTGAAGCAATGGCGGCAGCAATGGCACACAGGATAACCAGTGCAAGAGAAAGCATGCTTTCCATGCTGTACTGATAAGAGCCTAAGTAATAGGAACCATAAGGGGTCATACCGTTGTCTCCTCCTCTTCCCAGGTAAAGCGTGCTCCATTCGGAATGGCATGGCCACGCAGATAATCAGCTGCGCTCATCTTTTTAGAGCCCTGTGCCTGTACTTCCAGTAACTCTAATTGTCGGCCATTCTTACAGGTAACAAACAGTTGACCCTGCTCTGTAAAGATGGTACCGGGCAAAGCATTGCGCACTGCAGAATCCGGCGTCAGCGCAGACCGGTGAATTTTCAGAATCTTGCCGTTTAACGTGGTGGACGCGCCCGGCCATGGAGATAATCCACGAATCTGGTTGTGAATTTCCTGTGCCGTTCTGGCCCAGCAAATGGGCGAATCCTTTTTGGACAGCATGGAAGCATAAAAGCTTTCCCCTGTCTGTGGAACCGGATGCAATTCTCCGGCTTCCAGTTTCACCAGGGCTTCCGACATGGCATCTGCACCAAGTGCGGCCATACGGTCAAACAATTCCCCGGCGGTTTCGTCCGGTGCAATGGAAATCTTTTTCTGATATAGCATATCCCCGGTATCCAGGCCTTCATCCATTTGCATGATGGTAATACCGGTTTCCGTTTCGCCTTTTAAAATAACCCAGTTAATGGGTGCTGCTCCCCGGTACATTGGCAACAGGGAAGCATGTACATTTAAGCAGCCGTACTTCGGAAATTGAAGCACGTCCGACCGCAACAGCAGGCCGTAGGCACAAACCACAATTACCTCCGGCTGTAATTCTTCCAGAATGGGCATTCCTTCCCCATTCTTCAGTGTTTTTGGCTGATAAACCGGAATGTCATGCTCCAGGGCAGTTACTTTTACCGGCGGCGGCGTCAGAACCTGGTGGCGGCCCTGCGGCTTATCCATCCGCGTAAACACACCACACACGTCATGTCCGTCTGCAATCAGCCGTTCCAGAACCGTGGATGCAATATCCGGGGTTCCCATAAAAACAATTCTCATTCTGCGTCTTCCTCAAAGTCTACGTCTTCCAACTGAGTTGGATGCGGGTTCTTTCGGTCTACAAACAGGACGCCATCCAGATGGTCAATTTCATGGCAGAAGCATCTGGCAAGCAGTCCTTCACCTTCATATTCGTGCCATTCGCCATGCCGGTCCTGGGCTTTTACCTTTACCTTTTCCGGGCGAATGGTTTCATAGTATTCATTCGGAATGGACAGACAGCCTTCTTCCGCGCACTGTTCCCCTTCGGTTTCCAGAATTTCCGGATTGACCAGTTCCATGAGTCCGGTTCCGACATCAATGACAATGGCACGACGCAGGGTGGCAACCTGTACCGCAGCCAGGCCGACGCCGTCCGCCGCATACATGGTTTCTGCCATATCATCCAGCAGCATGGCTAAGCGGTCATCAAATTTGGTAACCGGGCGGCTGGTTTTCCGTAGCATGGAATTTTCTTTGGTAATGATTTTACGAAGTGCCATAATTCTTAAATCCTCTGTTTCTATTGTTGTTTCTTCTATTTATTTTTTCTTGGTCGATTGTAAAATCAACTTGAACATTTTTCATAAATAAAAAGTCCATAC
>CAVFBE010000065.1:0-52179 GCA_963620745.1 Muribaculaceae bacterium
GTATTAATATTTCTGCCCGTTCCCTGGGGGAAATGAATGTACAGATTCTAATGGAAAAATTGGGCGGGGGCGGCCACTTCACTATGGCGGCAACCCAGCTTTACAATACAACAATGACGGAAGCGGTGGACCGGCTGAAACAGGTCATCCACAACTATCCGGAAAGGGTGTAACTTATGAAAGTAATTTTAAAAGCAGATGTTAAAGGACTCGGAAAGAAAGGCCAGCTGGTCAACGCTTCCGACGGCTATGCCAGAAACTTCTTGTTTCCGAAGAACCTGGCAGTTGCCGCCGACGCGCAGAACGTAACCGAAATGAAAAATGCGGAAGCTGCCAAACAATACAAGTATGATACCGAAAAGGCGCAGGCAGAAGGCTTTGCCCGCACCATTGAAGGAAAGACCTTAACCTTCAAGTGCAAGGCCGGCGCCGGCGGCAAAATGTATGGCTCGGTTACCGCTAAGGATGTGGCCGCCAAGATTCGCTCCGAATTCAGTGTGAATGCAGACAAACGGAAGGTCACTGTACCGGAAATTAAGGCCTTTGGAACCTACACCGCTACGGTAAAACTGTTCCAGGGTGTTACCGCTGAAGTAAAAGTACAGGTTTCTGAAGAGTAAGCATTTCTTTAAATAAGAAGTCTTCAGAAGAAAGGAAAGTAAGATGCCGGATATGACTGTTACCGACTACAATCTGCCTTACAGCATGGAAGCAGAGCAGGCGGTTTTAGGTTGTCTGTTAATGGATCCGACCAGCCTGACCCTGATTCAATCCCAGGGCTTCCGCGCGGAATATTTTTATCTTCCACAGCATAAGGCCATTTACGGGGCCATTGTACAAATTGAAACCTCCGGTCGGCAGGCTGACGTTCTTTTGGTGGTAGAAAAACTGAAAGAACAAAAGGTCTATGATGATGCGGCGGCCAAGACCTATCTTGCCCAGTTGGCTCAGGTGGTTCCCACCACTGCCAACCTGGAAGCCTATGCCAAGATTGTCAGAGACAAGTTTTATAAGCGGGATTTAATTGCGGTTGCCAAGCAAATTGAACAGGATACCGCAAATGAAGAAGCCGATGCTGACATTTTACTTGATTCCGCAGAACAGAAAATTTATGATATTCGCCAGGGGAAAAGTACCGGGCAGGCCTCCAAGCTGGGGGACATTATCATGGACAAGGTCTATGACCGCCTGAACAAGCTGAATTCCCCGGACCGCGAAAAATATCTTGGATTCACCACCGGCTGGTCCGAACTGGACCGTACCATTGCCGGGTTGAATAAATCTGACCTGATTATTGTCGGCGCCCGTCCGGCCATGGGTAAAACCTCTTTTGCCCTGAACATGGCGCGGAATGCTGCGGTTATTGCCGGGAAGAAAGTGTTGTTCTTCTCCTTGGAAATGACCAAAGAACAGCTGGCACAGCGTGTTATCAGCACGGAAGCCCGAATTTACGGGCAGAAAATGCGGACCGGTGCCTTGGACGAAAATGACTGGTTGCGTTTATCTACGGCAACCTCTGCTCTTAGTACGGCAGAGCTGTACTTTGATGACACCTCCAGCATTACCGTCAATGAAATGAAGGCCAAAATCCGTCGGATGAAAGACGTGGACTTAGTTATTGTGGACTACCTGCAGTTAATGAAGTCCGCAACTCGCACGGAATCCCGTGTACAGGAAGTATCCGACATTACCAGAAATCTGAAGCTGATGGCAAAGGATTTAGAGGTCCCGGTTGTTGTTCTGGCACAGTTGTCCCGTGGAACGGAAGGCAGAGGCAAAAGCCATGAACCACAGCTGTCTGACCTGCGTGAATCCGGCTCTATTGAGCAGGACGCAGATATTGTTCTGATGCTGTATCGGGAAGATTATTATTCCGATGGCAGCACAGACGCAGAAAACATGGAAAAAGAAATAGATAAAGTCCAAATTAAAGTTGCCAAGAACCGTCACGGCCCGACCGGAGACATTTACCTTGGCTGGAACGCCGACTTTACGCTGTTCTCTACCATTGAAACAAGACATGATGATTTCTAAGGTACGCGCATTTCTGGAGCTGGAACACTTGCTGCAGCCAGGACAATGGGTTATTCTTGCTTTGTCCGGCGGAGCGGACTCCGTAGCTTTACTTTCTGTTTGCAAAGAATTGCAGGATGAATATGACCTGCATCTGCTGGCTGCCCATGTAAACCATGGAATCCGTGGGGAAGAGGCAGACCAGGATGAAGCTTTTTGCCAGTCTTTGTGCAAGCAGCAAAATGTGGAACTCCGTGTTTTGCATGCAGATATTCCAAACTTAGCCAGACAGGCCGGCGTTTCGGAGGAAACCTGTGGCAGAAACGTCCGTTACCAGTTTTTTCAGAACCTGACAGAGGAACTGGTGGCAACTGGCGTGCCGGCACAGCAAATCCGAATTGCCACGGCCCACACGGCGCAGGATGCGGTGGAAACCATGTTGTTCCACCTGGCCAGAGGAACCGGATTAACCGGACTCTGCGGTATCCCTGCCACCAGAGGATCTATTATCAGACCGCTTCTTACCTGCACGCGTGCAGACATTGAAGCTTACTTACAGGAGCGGCAATTGCCGCATAGGGAAGACAGTACTAATCAGGATGTTTCCTATGCGCGTAACCGCATTCGCCACCAGGTATTGCCGGCGTTAGAAGCCTGCAATGACGGTGCCCTCCGGAATATGCTTCGTTGCATGGAGCTTTTGCAACAAGACGAAGCCTATCTGGAAGAACAGGCTGATCTTCTTCGCGCTTATGCAAAAGTAGCGGGGAAAGAGGCTTACTATGCAGACCGGCTGTCTGCAGCGCACCCCGCCGTTTTAAACCGTGTGCTGGCGTCCGTCCTGACCGAAGTCTGCGGTCAGGATCTGACGGCCGGACACATTGCACAGGCGGCTACGCTGCTGACCACAGGCGGTCAAATGCAAATTCCCACCGGAGCCTACGTCCGGGTTCGGGACAACGAATTCTGTGTACTCCGGCAATTGCCGGATACCCATCCGGTATCTGACTTTGCCGTTACCGGTGCCGAAGAGGTAATTTTACCCATCGGTACCTTTCGGTATCGGGTTTATCCGAACCCGGACCGGGGGCTCCGCCCCAATGCAGCGGCGCCTGCCTATGCGTGCCGGCTGGATTTTGATAAAATCGGGCCGTTCACGCTGCGCAACCGCCGCCCCGGAGACAGGTTTACTCCTGCATTCCGGAAGGTGACTAAATCGCTGAAATCCCTATTCAATGAAGCCGGAATTCCACCGGAAGACCGCTCCGGTATTCTGCTGATGGAGTCGGATGGTGAAATTGTCTGGATGCAGGGGTTTGGCCCCTCGGAATCCGTTCGTGTTCGAACGGAAACCGAAACCATTATGGAAATTATACTGAATTAGGAGGCTCACAATGGCAAGTGAACAAATGTCAAATGACATTGACCGCATCCTGTTATCCGAAGAACAGATTCAGGAAATTGTGAATCGTGTCGGTCAGCAGATTACAGAAAATTACCGCGGCAAAAAATTGGTACTGGTGTCCGTACTGAAAGGCTCCGTAGTCTGGATGGCAGATCTGATGCGAGCCATTGACCTGCCGGTAGAAATTGACTTTATGGTGGTTTCCAGTTATGGAAAAGGAACCACCTCCGGTCGTGTCAAAATCATCAAAGACCTGGATTTGGATTTGTCCGGTCTGGATCTTCTGATTGTAGAAGACATTTTAGATACCGGCAATACGCTGTATTCCCTAATGCAGTTGCTTTCCACCCGTAATCCGAAATCCATTAAAATCTGTACCTTCTTGGACAAGCCGGAACGCCGGGTAGCTCCCATTACCGCGGACTACGTTGGCGCAATTGTACCGGATGAATTTGTAGTTGGCTACGGTCTGGATTACGACCAAAAATACAGAAACCTTCCGTATCTTGGCGTTTTAAAGCCTGAAGTATACGGAGCATAAGGAGGACCACTACCTTGGACCAGAACAAAACTCCCGGAAGCCCAAATCAGGATCCGAAAAAGCGCAGTAATCTGATTCAGACTATTATCTGGATTATTTTGCCGTTACTTCTTGTGGTTTCCATGTACTTTACTTTTAACTCCAGCTCCACCAAGGATTCCAAGAAATACTATGAAGTTATTTCTTATTTCCAGCAGGGGGAAGTAACGGAGTATACACTGAATATTTCCACCGGAAAGCTGACTTATACGCTGGATGGGGAATCGGAGGCACGTACCTATAATGTGCCGTCGGTAGACTTGTTTGTAAATGATACCCATGACAGCATTATGGAGTACAACGAAGAACATCCGGATAGTCCTATCAAGGTGGATTACCAGGTAACCAAGTCTACCAGTTGGCTATCCCAGCTGCTGCCGGTTATTCTCTCTACGGTACTGATTATTGTGGCCTGCATTTGGATTATGCGCCGCATGAACACTACCATGATGAACGAAAACAACCGCGCGCTTGGATTCGGCAAGGCTCGCATTAAAAAGGGCGATGAAGTTTCTGAAAAGAAAACCTTTGCCGATGTAGCCGGTGCCGATGAAGAAAAAGAAGAACTGAAGGAAATTGTTGATTTCCTGAAAGACCCGCACAAATATGATGCTCTTGGCGCCAGAATTCCAAAGGGCGTTTTGCTGGTGGGCCCTCCGGGTACCGGTAAAACCCTTCTTGCAAGAGCTACCGCAGGGGAAGCAGACAGACCGTTCTTCTCCATTTCCGGTTCTGACTTTGTAGAAATGTATGTTGGCGTTGGTGCTTCCCGTGTTCGTGACCTGTTTGACAACGCAAAGAAGAATGCACCTGCCATTATCTTCATTGATGAAATTGATGCCGTTGGCCGTCACCGTGGTGCCGGTATGGGCGGTGGACATGATGAACGGGAACAGACCCTGAACCAGTTGCTGGTTGAAATGGACGGCTTTGCCGGAAACCTGGGCATTGTTGTCATTGCAGCAACCAACCGTCCTGACATTCTTGACCCGGCTCTGCTTCGTCCCGGCCGTTTTGACCGTCAGATTACCGTAAATTATCCTGATGTGGTTGGCCGTGAAGCTATTCTGAAGATTCACGCCAAGAACAAACCAATTGCTCCTGACGTAGACCTGAATGTCATTGCCAATGCCACCGCAGGCTTTACCGGCGCAGATTTGGAAAACCTGTTAAACGAATCTGCCCTGCTGGCTGCACGGAAGGGCAGAAAGGCCATTACCGCTGCTGACGTTGGGGAAGCAACCGTAAAGGTTATGGTAGGTCCGGAAAAGAAGACCAAGAAGATGACCGATCAGGAAAAGAAACTGACAGCGTACCACGAAGCTGGTCATGCAGTTACCAATTTCTACCTGCCGCTGCTTGATCCGGTTCACGAAATCAGTATTATTCCGCGTGGTTCTGCCGGTGGTTATACCATGAGCGTACCAACCGAAGACAAGTCTTACATGACCAAGAACACCATGCTGCAAAATTTGGTTAGCCTTTTAGGCGGCCGGGTTGCAGAGGCTCTGATCATGGGTGACGTATCTACCGGTGCATCCAATGACATTGAACGCGCCACCAAGATTACGCACAACATGATTACCCGCTACGGTATGAGTGAAAAGCTGGGTACCATTTCTTACGGCTCCGACAGTGACGAAGTCTTCCTGGGCATGGACTACGGACGGAAACGTGACTACTCTGAAGCCACTGCTGCCGCCATTGACCAGGAATCCAAACGCATTATGGATCATGCTTATCAGGAGGCTGAACGCCTGTTGAAAGAGCATTCCGACAAGCTGGACAATGTTGCTAAGTTCCTGATTCAGTATGAGAAGATGGACGGTACCATTTTCCGTCAGATTATGGAAAGTGACGACTTTGACATTGACGCCTTTATTAAGGAACATGGTGAAAAGCTGAAACGCCATACCATGACACCGGCTGAAATGATTCAGGCTGCCAAGGATGCCAAAGCAGCCAAAGAAGCCCAGGTACAAAAAGCGGCTGACACAGAAGCCACTGCCGAAGAGGTTCTGTAATTTCTAATCAAATGCAAGACCAAGACCTGCTTCCTATAACGGGGAGCAGGTCATCTTTTTTAGACGAAATTTATCTTCACAGCACACCCGGGAAAAGTCGGAAAAATCGCATATTTATGGGCCGTTTCTTGACAGAACCCAAGATGCAGTGTAAAATTTTACGGTAAAAAAATAATGGAGGGTACTATGGCAAAGACTGCGAAATATACAAATGACAATATTTCCCAGCTGAAGGGTGCCGACCGGGTACGGAAAAGACCGGCCGTTATCTTCGGCTCAGACGGTATTGAAGGCTGCCAACACTCTTTCTTTGAAATTCTGTCCAACTCAATTGACGAAGCCAGGGAAGGCTTCGGTAATAAGATTATCATTACACGGTACCTTGACCAAAGCCTGGAAGTGCAGGACTTCGGCCGGGGTATTCCCATGGATTACAACGAAAAAGAAAAAGAATACAACTGGAAACTGGTTTTCTGTGAACTGTATGCCGGAGGTAAGTACAATACCAACTCCGGAAATGGGATTTATGAGTTCTCTCTGGGCTTAAACGGACTTGGCCTTTGTGCCACACAGTATTCCTCAGAGTACATGGATGCGGAAATCCACCGGGACGGGATCTGCTACAAAATGCAGTTCCAGTCAGGAAATCCGAAAGGAAAATTAAGCAAGGAAGAAACTTCCGGTAAGGAAACCGGCTCCCGCATTCATTGGAAACCGGATCGCCAGGTATTTACTGACATCAATATTCCGCTGGAATACTTCAAAGATACACTGCGTCGCCAGGCAATTGTCAACAACGGTTTGCTGTTCCGCCTGAAGGACGAAGTGGCACCCGGAAAATTTGAAGAATACGAATTCTGTTATGAAAACGGCATCCAGGACTACATGAAGGAAGTAGTTGGTGCAGATGCCTTTACGCAACCCATCTTCTGGACAACGGAACGGGTAGGTCGGGACAGGGAAGACCTGGAGGACTACAAAGTCCTGATTAATGCAGTTGTCTGCTTCTCTAACAAGCAGCAGTTGAAGGAATATTATCACAACTCCTCCTGGCTGGAGCATGGCGGTGCACCGGAAAAAGCAGTGCGCAGTGCCTTCGTTTCCCAGATTGACGCCTATTTGAAGGCCAACAATAAGTACACCAAATCCGACAAGAAGATTACCTTCCAGGATGTGGAAGACTGCCTTTGCGTTATTATTTCGTCCTTCTCCACCCAGACTTCCTATGAAAACCAGACCAAGAAGGCCATTAACAACAAATTCATTCAGGAAGCCATGACGGAGTTCTTCAAGCATTCTCTGGAAATCTATTTCATTGAAAACAAAATGGATGCTGACCGGATTACTGACCAGGTCCTGATTAACATGCGGTCCCGGATTCGCGCAGAATCCACCCGCCAGAATCTGAAAAAGACGCTGACCGGCAATATGGATATGGGCAACCGCGTCAAGAAGTTTGTGGACTGCCGTACCAAGGATGTCAGCCGCCGCGAAGTCTTCATTGTGGAAGGGGACTCCGCACTTGGTTCCTGTAAACAGGCAAGAGATTCCGAATTCCAGGCTGTTATTCCCATTCGCGGTAAAATCCTGAACTGCCTGAAGGCGGATTATGACCGTATTTTTAAGTCGGAAATTATTACCGACCTGATTAAAGTTCTTGGCTGCGGGGTAGAGGTCCAAACCAAGAAAAAGGATATGAATGCCTTTAGCCTGGATAATCTGCGCTGGAACAAGGTTATTATCTGTACGGACGCCGATGTAGACGGCTACCAGATTCGTACCCTGGTTCTGACCATGATTTACCGGCTGATGCCGACGCTGATTACGGAGGGAAAGGTGTTCATTGCCGAATCCCCGCTGTATGAAATCCAGTGCAAGGACCAGGTTTGGTTTGCCTATACGGAACCGGAAAAGACCCAGGTTTTAGAAGAACTGGAAGGCAAGAAATATACCATCCAGCGCTCCAAAGGTTTGGGTGAAAACGATGCCGACATGATGTGGCTGACAACCATGAACCCGAAGACCCGCCGTCTGATTAAAGTAACGCCGGATGATGCCGAACTGACCGCCAAGACCTTTGACCTGTTACTGGGAGACGACCTTGCCGGCAGAAAGCAGCACATTGCAGAAGACGGCCACTTGTATCTTGACATGACAGACGTCAGCTAAGGAGGGAAATGAATGGCTAAAAAGAAAACAGGGCCGGACATTGCCCGTGAAGAAACCAATCCGAATGCGCATATCATGGGCGCAGGCGAGGTAGTGGACCAGCGTATTGTAGAAACACTGGAAATCAACTACATGCCGTATGCCATGAGCGTTATCATGTCCCGTGCCATCCCGGAAATAGACGGCTTTAAACCGTCCCACAGAAAGCTACTGTACACCATGTATAAAATGGGGCTGCTGACCGGAAACCGGATCAAATCCGCCAACATTGTGGGCCGAACCATGCAACTTAATCCCCATGGCGATGCAGCCATTTACGACACCATGGTACGTCTTTCCCGTGGATATGGTGCTTTGCTGCACCCTTATGTAGATTCCAAGGGTAACTTTGGTAAAGCGTACTCCAGAGACATGTCCTGGGCGGCTTCCCGTTACACAGAGGCTAAGCTGGAAAAGCTGGCATCGGAGTTGTTCCGGGATATTGATAAGGATACGGTAGATTTTGTAGATAACTACGATGCCACCATGAAGGAGCCGACGCTGCTGCCGGTTACCTTCCCCAGCATTTTGGTCAACAATAATACGGGGATTGCCGTTGGTATGGCAAGCTCTATTTGTTCCTTTAACCTGAAGGAAATCTGTGACACTACCATCAACCTGATTAAAGACCCGGATTATGATATTATGGATTCTTTGCAGGCGCCGGACTTTCCCGGCGGCGGCCAGATTATTTATGACCGGGCCAAAATGCAGGAAGTCTTTGCCACCGGCCGCGGCGGCATTACGGTGCGTTCCAAGTATCAGTATGACAAGGTAAACCATTGCATTGACATTACTGAAATTCCACCAACTACCACATCGGAAGTCATTATTGAAAAGATTATTGAAAAAGCCAAAAGTGGCAGCTTACGGGAAATTTCCGATATCAGGGATGAAACCGATAAATCCGGTCTGAAAATTACCATTGATGTAAAGCGGGGTACAGATCCGGATGCTCTGATGAAAAAGCTGTTTAAGTCTACTTCCCTGGAAGAGGCTTTTCCGTGTAACTTTAATGTTCTGATTGCCGGTATGCCACGGGTTTGCGGCGTCAAAGAGCTGTTAGAAGAGTGGATTGCCTTCCGCACGGAATGCGTCCGCAGACGGGTTTATTTTGACCTGAACAAAGCCAAGGAAAAGCTGCATTTGCTGCAGGGCCTGCAAAAGATTTTGCTGGACATTGATAAAGCAATCAAAATTGTCCGGGAAACCGAAGAAGAAGCAGAAGTGGTTCCCAATTTAATGATTGGCTTTGGAATTGACCAAATCCAGGCCGAGTATGTGGCAGAAATCAAGCTGCGCCATTTAAACAGGGAATTCATTTTAAAGCGCCTGCAGGATGTTTCTGATTTGGAAAAGTCTATTGCTGACATGCAGGATACTTTAAATAGCAAGGCACGCATTAAGAAAATTCTGGTCACTGAGCTGGAAGACGTTGCTAAGAAATACGGCCAGCCGCGGAAATCGGAAATCATTTACGCCACGGATTTGGAAGAAGAACTGGAAGAAGAGGAGACCGTAGCAGATTATCCCTGCACGTTCTTCTTTACCCATGACGGTTATTTCAAGAAGATTACACCGCAGTCTTTGCGCATGAGTGGTTCCCAGAAGCTGAAGGAAAACGACTCCCTGCGGCAGACGGTGGAATCCAGCAACGCAAAGGAACTGCTGTTCTTTACGGATCAGGCGCAGGTGTATAAAGCCAAGGCCTCGGATTTTGAAGATTCCAAAGCCTCTGCATTAGGACAGTATATTCCGACAGAGCTCGGCTTTGACGAAGGCGAAAAGCCGGTTTATATGGCGGTCACCGACAATTATCAGGGCTATATGATTTTTGCCTATGAAAACGGTAAGGTGGCCAAAGTGGAAATGTCTGCTTATTACACCAAGACTAATCGGAAGAAGCTGATTAAAGCCTCCTGTGAAAAGTACGTGTTGGCAGATGCGCTGTATTTGCCGGAAGACACGGAGTTGGTACTTCGTTCCTCTGGCGGACGACTTCTGTTGCTCCATACCGGATTACTGACAGCCAAAACCACAAAGAATACCCAGGGTGTTTCCATTATGCGGCTGAAAAAAGGACAGCGTGTGGAAGAAGCCAGACTGTACCAGGAAGGCGAATTTGCAAAGCCGTCCCGGTACCGCACCAAGAGCCTTCCGGCCTTAGGGGCTTTCCCGGCATCGGAAGACGTGGCAGGGGAGCAGTTAACCCTGGATACCGTTACGGATTAACCCTTGAAACTCCCTTCGTTATATGCTAAAATTTCTAAGCATTCTCTTATAGGAGGAACCAACATGTCCACTTTAGAAATGGTTTTAGCCATTGTTACCATCATTCTTGCCATTGCGGTTACCGTTGTTGTGCTTTTACAGAAGAGCCGGGAAGCCGATGCTTCTGCTGTACAGGGCGGATCTTCCAACCAGTTCTTTGACAAGACTGCCGGCCATCAGAAGGATGACTTGCTTGCCAATCTGACCAAGATTTTAGGCGGGCTGTTTTTCTTAGTTGCTCTGGCCACTGTTTTGGTAACGCTGTTTGTCAAATAAACGAAATTATTTTGTTGTGCCCTGTTCCGGCAGGGCACAATACTTTGCAAAATTCCTTGACTTTATGCCGCCGTTAAAGTATTATATACGGGCGCCAAAAAATTATATGACTCATTAGCTCAGTCGGTAGAGCACTTGACTTTTAATCAAGGTGTCCGGGGTTCGAATCCCCGATGGGTCACCAACAGACCTGAACCATACGGTTCAGGTCTTTTTGCATTTTCGGCATTTTGTATATGTAAAAATAAAGTAAAACGGTAGCTTTTTCTGAACAAGTTCGTATAGAATGAAAATTAACAGGAGGTTTTGTATTATGCCTACAACTTATACACATTACAAATTTGCGCTGGAGGTCAGAGAAGCACTTCCAAAGGACATTCAGAAGATTACGGAGCGCCATCCGGATCTTTATTATATGGGCGCCATGGGACCGGATCTTTTGTTTTATTCCCTGCCGTCCATGCACACCTTTAAAATTTCTTCCTTAACGCACAGAAGAAGCGGAAAAGACTGGTTTTCCTTTATGGGACAGCGTCTGTTAAACAGCAATATGGATGAACGCCAGCTGGCCTATATTTACGGCTTTCTGACCCATTACGCTGCGGACCGTGCCTGCCACGCGTATATTAACCAGTGCGCAGATGAGGGGAAAGGTTCCCATTTCCTGATTGAAGCAGAATGGGACCGCTATTATCTGGTACGGGACGGCTTTGACCCGCTCCACAAGAAACTGACGGATCATATTAAGATCAGTTGGAAAAACGCAAAAATGATTGCCGGATATTATCCTATGTTGACACCGGAGTGGATTTTTGCCTGCATGGTGGGCTCCCATATTCTGCTGGATGGTCTGGTTATGACTTCGGAAGTCAAACGGTTTGGACTACATCGCATAGCGGATTTAGCAGACAAGGTAGTTCCGGGTGCCGGAGATCAGTGCAAAGATATGGCAATTACCAAAGTGCCGGTAGCTTCGTGTCAGCCGGTTTGTCAGGAATTAGACCAAATGCTCTTCGGACAGGGGTTCCAGGATGCATTGGATTTCATAACGGGTTTTCTGGATACCATTCAGAATAACAAAGAGTGGGACCCTCGGTATGATATTAACTTTGAGGGCCTTGCCGAATAACGGAAAGGGGTTTCCTTTATGAGTAAGCCGAAAGAAGGTAAGTTAACCAAGCTGGAAAAAAACTGGATTTTGTATGACGTTGCCAATTCTGCCTATGTCATGTTTGCCTGCACGCTGATTCCCATCTTTTTTGACTTAATCAGCCAAGACGCAGGGCTTTCCGAACATCAGTACCTGGCATATTGGTCCTATGCTGCCTCTATTGCCACCGTCTTGTCCATGTTTGCCGGTCCGTTCTTTGGGGCGCAGGCAGACAAAAAGGGGAAGAAGAAAGGTGTTTTCCTGGGCACCCTGATTGCAGGGTGCATTGCATGTGCTGTTTGCGGATTCTCTTATCACTGGGTGTTATTCCTTTGCATTTTCATTTTGGGAAAAGTAGCGTTCAACATCAGCCTTGTGGTGTATGACTCCATGTTGGGGGATATTACCGATGACAGCCGCGTGGATGAAGTTTCTTCCCACGGTTATGCCTGGGGCTATATTGGCAGCTGCATTCCATTTGTTGTCTGTTTGGTAATCTATGTACTTGCCATGCTGGAAGTGGTTCCCATCAGCGAAGAAATTGCCATTTCCATCGGCTTTATTCTGACCGCCATCTGGTGGTTTGCGGTATCTATGCCGCTGTATAAGACCTATCAGCAAAAGAACTACATTTCCACGGAAGAGGCCAAAAAGGAGGCCAACCTGTTCACCCAGGTGGGTCATAGTATTAAAGAGGCAGCCAAGGACCGTAAAATTCTGCTGTTCTTAATTGCCTTCTTCTTCTACATTGATGGCGTCTATACCATTATTGAAGAAGCTACTGCTTTTGGTACATCCCTTGGACTGGATTCCATTGGTCTGCTGTCAGCGCTTCTGGTAACGCAGATTGTAGCTTTTCCAAGTGCCATTATCATTGGAAAGCTGTCCAAGAAGTATTCTGTAGAAAAGCTGATTATAGTCTGCATTATTGCCTATTTCTGCGTCGGTGTGTATGCCATTTTCCTGCATACCTTAACCCAGTTCTGGATTCTGGCTTGTTGCGTTGGCATGTTTCAGGGCGGCGTGCAGGCACTGTCCCGTTCGTACTTTACCAAGATCATTCCGTCTGAAAAGTCCGGGGAGCTCTTTGGGCTCTATGATGTATTTGGCAAAGGCGCAACATTCCTGGGTACTTTCCTGGTTGGTGCTGTAACACAAGCCACCAGCAATCAGAATATTGGCGTTGCCGCCCTGACCATTTTCTTTGTAATTGGACTGGTTGTTTTCATCCTTTCTACAAAGCAGGAGGCTTCGTCCAAAGAAGAATCGTAAAAACCTTCCTTTTTTCTGCGATTCAGCTTGTTCCTTTCCGGTCAGACTGTTACAATAGGGCATATTTTTGGAATTCCCAAGGAGAACAAGCCCATGAACAATATTATTCTGATTGGTATGCCAGGCTGTGGTAAAAGCACGCTTGGAGTACTTCTGGCTAAAAACCTGGCCTATCATTTTGTGGATTCAGACCTGCTGATTCAGCAAAAGGCCGGGAAAAAACTGCAGGACATTCTGGACCAGGACGGAACAGACGCTTTTGGAAAGCTGGAAAATGAAGTCAATCTGAACCTGGATATTCAGAATACGGTGCTGGCCACCGGTGGCTCTGCTGTTTACTGGGAAGAATCCATGCAGCATTTAAAATCCATCGGGCTGGTTGTTTATATCCAGGTTCCGTATGAAGAGCTGAAAAGCAGAATTACCAATATGGATTCCCGCGGCATTGTCATTCCGGAAGGCAAAACCTTTCGGGACCTTTATGAAGAACGGGAAGTCCTGTATTTGAAATATGCAGACCTTGTTTTAAATGAACAGGACGGGCAAGATTTATGGACCAATTGCTGCCGTGTAACAGACGCAATTCGTGCCTATGAAAATAAATAAAAAGAAGGCTTCAAAATGAAACAAGTAAAACGAGTTATGGCTGTTGTCCTGTCGTTGGTTATGGCCGCAGTGCTTTTTTGCCTTCCGGCCTCTGCCGCGGGCAAGAAGAACTATGATAAGTACAAAGTTTATACGGTCATTGGAGACTCGGTTGCCACGGGATACGGGGAACTGAGCAACAATGAAAACTGCTCTTATATGCGGCTAAAGGGTGCTTACAGTGACCTGGTTGCCAAACGTCTGGGAAACATTAAACTGAACCCGAAAGCGGTTAACGGAGAACGCACCGTAGAAGTTCGGTATCTTCTGGATGAAACCTACAAAGGAGATGCCTACTTGGGCAAGTACAGTAATTCCGTACAAACCCTGGACGAAAAAGACCGTGCCAGTTACATCAAAGCAATTAAAGAAGCGGACGTTATTTCCATTGGTCTTTGCTCCAATGATATTTTTACTATCCCAGCAGACGTTCTGAGGGACCGCATGAGTGATTTCACCGACACCTGGGACAAGGCCAAGGACAATGAAATTACGGAACTGCTGTTGCAGAACAGAGTGTTTGAAGCTATGGAACGCCTGTTCTATTATGCCGGGGCAGCCGGAGTGTTAAGCCTTGCTGTGCCGGAGTTCATGAAGAACATGATGGTTGGCCTGGAGCAGTTCAAAATTAACTATAATGTCATTACAGATAAAATTTATGAGCTGAATCCGGATGCTACCGTCATGGTTATGAGCATGTGCAGTCCCATGGGCAAAATGCCGCTGTATAAGGGCGGAAAGGAACTGGGTTCTGTCATTAATGGCGGAACAGAGCTGATCAACCAGTATCTGAAATCCGGTTGTAAGAATGCCTATAAATACACCTATGTAGACGAAATGGACATTGATTCTCCGTATCAGAACTTTGATTCCCTGATTGACTATGCCCTGGCAGACAAAGGAGACAACTATCCTGACGTAAACCATCCAAACGCTTCCGGGCACAAATATATTGCTGACCAGTTTATGGCAGCACTGCCGGAGACCCAATTCATTGACATTGCGGACGCCAAGAATTATGACGCTATTGTCCGCCTGTATAACGCAGGCATTATGATCGGCGATGGAGCGGTAAACTTTAATCCGGACACTGAAGTAACCGGGAAGCAATTGGCGTATGCGCTGTATCGCCTGGCAGGAAACAAAAAAGGTTCCTACACGGATGTTAAGAAGTGGTGCACCAAGAACAACATCCTTGATCTTGGTAAGGTAGAAAACACCAAGTTGACAGAAACGCAGGTTGCTGCGGCCATAAAGGCTTTTGCCAAGAAGACAGGGAACAAGACCTGTTATTCTTCCAAAGGCACCTCTACGGTCACCAGAGACACTCTGGCAGGCATCCTGGTTAAGTATTTGAAGTAAACCTGGTTTTAGCCGCACACGGGCTGACATAACAATAAACAAAGAAAACCTGCTGACAGGGAATCCTGTTCAGCAGGTTTTTTTGTTTGCTTTAAGAAGCTTGTTTTAAGCTTACCCTTATTTGCTGAAGTTGTCTTTCAGCATAACGTCGTGGGAGCCGCCTTCTACAATGGAAACTTCGGAAACCAGCGTCAGCTTGGCTTTTTCCCGCAGTTCCGGAAGGGTGAGGGCACCACAGTTGCACATGGTGGAACGTACCTTGTACAGGGAAGCAGTAACACCGTCCTGTAGGGATCCGGCATACGGAACGTAAGAGTCAACGCCTTCTTCAAAGGCAAGCTTTGTGGCGCCGCCAAGGTCATATCTGGCCCAGTTTCTGGCACGGTTTGAACCTTCGCCCCAGTACTCTTTCATGTAATTGCCGTTGATGCGAACCAGTTCGGTTGGGGATTCATCAAAGCGGGAGAAGTAGCGTCCTAACATCAGGAAGTCAGCACCCATGGCAAGGGCAAGGGTCATGTGATAGTCATGAACAATACCGCCGTCAGAGCAAACCGGAACATAAATGCCGGTTTCCTTGTAGTACTTATCCCGTTCCTTGCAAACGTCAATCAGAGCGGTGGCCTGGCCGCGGCCAATGCCCTTGGTTTCTCTGGTAATGCAAATGGAACCGCCGCCGATTCCGACTTTAACAAAGTCAGCACCGCAGTCCGCAAGGAAGCGGAAGCCTTCAGCATCTACTACGTTGCCGGCACCAATGCGTACCGTGTCACCGTAGGTTTCGCGTACCCAGCGGATGGTTCTTTGCTGCCATTCGGAGTAGCCTTCAGAGGAGTCAATGCAAAGCACATCCGCACCGGCTTCCAGCAGGGCAGGAACGCGTTCAGCGTAGTCTCTGGTGTTGATTCCGGCGCCGACTACATAAGACTTGTGTTCGTCCAGCAGTTCCAGCTTGTTTTCTTTATGGGATTCATAGTCTTTCCGGAAGACTAAGTAGCTTAAGTGGTCATGTTCATCTACTAAGGGGAGCGCATTCAGCTTGTTGTCCCAAATAATGTCATTGGCAAGCTTTAAAGAGGTGGTATCCGGCGCCGTAATCAGTTTTTCTCTTGGCGTCATGAATTCCTTAATTTTGGTGCTTGGATCCATTCGGCTGACACGGTAGTCTTTGCTGCCGACAATGCCGAGCAGAAGACCGTTTGCGGTGCCGTCATCGGTAATGGCAACGGTGCTGTGTCCGGTTTTTGCTTTTAGGTCAAGGACGTCAGCCAGGCAGTCTTCCGGTGTCAGATTGCAGGTGGAAACAACAAAGCCCTTCTTGTAGCTTTTAACGCGGGCTACCATGGCAGCTTCATCAGCAATGCTCTGGGAACCGTAAATGAAGGAAATACCGCCTTCTTTGGCAAGGGCAATTGCCATTTTGTCATCGGAAACAGACTGCATGATGGCGGAAACCATAGGGATGTTCAGCGTAATGGCTGAGGTTTCTCCCTTCTTAAAACGTACCAGCGGAGTCTTCAGGTCAACTGCATCCGGAATGCACTGAGAAGAAGAATACCCCGGGACAAGTAAGTATTCACCAAAGGTATGAGATGGTTCCGGGAAAAAATATGCCATAATAACACGCTCCTTTTGCTTTTGTTCTTCAAGTTATTTTTTCTTATTTTAAAGATTTCTAAGGGAAAGTCAATGACTTCCGGGAAAGAAAAGAGACGGATTTTACTCCGTCTCTTTTTTTATATTAAGAAGCAGTGGAAGAGGAGGCAGACATGTTTGCCAGCGTCTTCTGTGCATAGCGGTTTTCGCGGCGGCGAACCAGGCTGATGCAGTGCTTGGATTTAATCTGATATTCATCTGCATCGGCAGCGGAATCATAGAAGTCATTGTAGGCTTCTTCACCAAGCGTGCTACGGATGGTTGTCTTCCACTGCGGTTCCGTGGCTACGGAAACACAATACATAATGTGATAACCATATTCGGTCTTAATGATACCACTGTCTCCGGCCTTTCTGCCGTCTGCAAAGCACCAGTCAAGGAATTCCTGAACATAGCTGGAAGACGGGGTAATGTCTTCGTACAGGCCTTCGTTGTCGGATACGCCGGAGTCTTCGGAGTGGGCAACAACCAGTTCCTTGAAGCTGTCATCCGTGGCGTCTCCGTCTTTCCATTCCTGGTAATACTTTTCTGCCAGCTCTTTGGCTTCTGCGTCCGTATGCGTGGTGGTGGAGCTGTCATCCGAAGAGGAGTCAGAGGAGGAGTCAGAGTCGGAAGAATCATCGTCATCCGATACCTGAATCAGCAGGTGGCGAACGGTAACCGGATAAACATCCTTCAGACTTGGCTGCTCGGTAACCAGAATGGCGTAATAGGTTGCCAGACCGGTGGTATCCGAAACCTTGGTGAAGAGCTTCTTATCTCCGGCAGAGGCCTCATTTTCAATCCATTCGGTTGCTTCATCCGTGAAGTAAGACTTCAGGGTGGATTCATTGGCATCCGTCAGGGTGGAGTAGGAGTCGTTGTCCTGGTAGTAGGACTTGTAGGCTTCATCTACTACATCATAAACCTTGCTGGTCCAGTTGCTGTCGTCTGCTTCGGCGAGGAAAGCTTCGGCTTTTGCTTTGGCTTCTTCATTGGCTGCCGTAATTTCTTCCTCCGTTGCATTTTCGGTGTCATCTACGGAAGCACTGAAGTTGTAATACCGCAGGGAAGCGGTTTCATATTCTGCTTTGTTTTCAGACAGGTAAGTGTTAATTTCATCATCTGTTACGTCGGCAGAATACTGTTCCTTCTTGTCATCGGAATAATCGGAAGCCAGCGTTTGTTTGATATAAATTTCCTGCAGTAACGCTTTGTTCATTCCTTTGCCGTAGTTGTTGCGGATGTAGGCATCCAGGGAATATTCATTTTCTTCGGCGTTACTCTTCAGTTCATCAAAGAATTCATTCATTTCGGTGGTTTCGTCATCCGTCATTTCATAACCGGCATCTACTGCCTGTTCATAAAGAGCAGTGTACAGCTGTGCGGTTTCAACCGCAGCCTGGCAGAAATAATCGTCCCAGGTGGCTTTGTCACCCTTGATGTATTCATCGTCTACCTGGAAGTCATCCGAGGTGGAAGAGGAGTCAGAGCTGGAATCAGAATCCGAGCTGGAGCTTGGCAGTTCCTGATCTGCAGGGGCTTTGGTATAGTCAAAGCCGGTCAGGGAAGCACCCGCTCCGGTGCCGTAATAGGATGAGTAATAGGACTCATACTGATAGGACATGTTGTAGTAATAGTTGTACATGGAGCGGTAGTAGTATTCATATTCGGCAACGGATATTTTACTGCCGTCCTGCAGCTTGATGGCGGTAGTATGGCGGTCATAAACACCAAAGTAGCCTAAGAAGAAGAGCACCAGGGCAAGAACTACAGCAGCAATTGGCGTAATAACACGAATCCGTTTCTGCTTTTTGGTCAGATCTTTTCGCTTTCTGGCTTTTTCTTCCTGTCTCTTTTGAGACTTTTCCATGTCCGCTTTTCTTTTTAAGCGGGCTTCTTCTGCCTTGGAAACGCCACCGGGAGCAATGTCATGCATTTCTTTCTTGGCCCGTTCTTTTTGCAGCTTTTCCTTGGCTTTTTCTGCTTTCTTTTCCGCTTTGGCGGCAGCCTTTGCTTCTTTTGCAGCAGCCTTGGCGTCCTTATCGGAAACCGCTTTGTCTGCGCCGTTTTCGGCAGGGGTTACTTTCTTTTCTTCATCCATAGGGAATGTCCTCCATAAGGGTTTTAAACTAACTTGCTTATTTTAGCGTATTCAGACTGGTTTTACAATGAGCTTAATGCCCTCAATCCGAACAATTTCTGCTTTGGCACCGGCTGGGATGGAAGGGAAATCCGGATTTTCCAGGCGGGCTTCCCAATCTACGTCATTCATAATAACGGAGCCGGTATCGGTACGGACTTCCTTGGTAACCAGTACCTGTTGTCCAATGTAGGTATCCTTGTTGGTTGGTGTGTTTGCACCGCTTTTTAACTTCTTAACCAATGGCTTGGTTAAGGCTAACGTAATTGCGGTAACAGCAACAAAGGACACAATTTCTGCTACAAGGGACTGGTCATGGGTAACCAATGCGGCAACCCCGCCGGCAAGCGCGCCGACAGCAAACCAGATAGAAACCAGTTGTACCGTACAAAGTTCCACAACGGCAAAGAGCAAAAATAAGGCAAGCCAAACCATCCAATGAGCGAAAGGCATACAGCTTCCTCCTCTCAGTCACAATATAATTTAGGTTTTCACATTTAAATATACTTCAAAACATGTTACTATATCAACGTCAGAAATGCTTATCGAGGAGATTTTTAAATGAAAGATTTCAAAGATCAGCTGAATCGCGCACAGACCATAGCGGACGAAGGAAATAGTAAAAGGGGAAGTTACTATAATAAGCCGGCCATTGCCGTAGTTACCGCTATCTGCCTCGTGATTTTAGCCATGGTTATTGTCATGCTGGTCATTTTCGGGAAGGCGTGTAACACCGCTGCGGACGTCCTGTTAGATGACAGCAGTAACAGCACCTATGCCAACAATCTTTACTCCGGTCAGTACAGCGGATACTCCGGAACTTACCAGACAACAGAGGCGCAAACGGAAAAGACCAATGCGGCTCCGGCAGACTTCTCTTATGGCGTGGTTGCCGGCACCAATTATGAAAGCTCCTTTTCCGGTTTAAAGTTTTATGGACCCAGCGGATGGATTTTACAGGATCATTCCGCATTAGGCAGCAGTTCCAACGGAACCCTTTATGACATGGCGGCACAAAGCGCAGACGGAGAAACCAGTGTGGCCGTACTGTATTATCCGTTGAACAGCAAATACAAATCTGCCCCTGCCATGCTGAAGGCCATGCAGGCCAACACAGACGGTACCATTCTGAATGACAGCGTTTCCATTCGGAAGGGCGGAAATAGCTTTACCGGGTACATTTACTCTAACAATGAAAGTGGTACCACTACGTACAGTGAAGTTATTGGTACAGAAGTAGATGGCTATATCCTGTTAATCCAGGCTAAGGCAATGTCATCCAATGAATTGTCTGCAGCCATTGCTTATTTCAGATAAGTCTTTAAACCCCTTTTGCAGAAGAAGCGGAGGACACTTCTTTGAAAATTTGTAATTACTGCGGAACCGGAATGGACAACCGGGCACACAAATGTCCTTTCTGCGGACAGGATATGACCGTTCGCGGCGCCATCAAATATGAAGATAATCTGCCTTTCAACGGGTCTTTGGATGTTTATTCCACTAAGCACCTGCGGAAGGACCCGGCTGTAGAAGATAAGAACAGCTGGCTTACTGCGCTTTCTGCAAAAAAAACGCAGTATAAGAAAAGTACAGACTCCAGTGCTGCTTATGCAGAAGGAGAGCGGATGCAGGAGAAATATGCTGCATCGCAAAAAGAAAAACAACAGGAAAAACAAAAACCACGCCCAAAACGGCAAAACAAAAAATCGGCCAAGCGGAGCGGAATCATTGCCGCCGTCGTTGCCTTCTTTGTTACCGTTTCCATTATGATGGCGGTTTGTGCCGACACCGATAACCCGGATTGGGATCTGGACAGCCCGTTTTTCTACAACAATGAAATCATGTATTCCGGATCGCTGACAGACAATGCGTACAGCAATACCGAATATGGGCTGGCAATTACGTTGCCATCCGACTGGACCATGTCGGTGCCGGATCTGCCGTCACAGGATGCCATTTGTTATACTGATTTGAACGGCAATAACGCAGACTCTACCGTTCAGGTAACGTATGCGGCAGAAAGCGTAGATTTCATATATGAATCGGATTATGAAGCGGACGGGTCACCTGCCGTTTATGACAGTGCCTATTCGTATCTGGTCTCGGAGAAGGCAGAGCTGGATGCCACCGGCAATTACGCCACCATGGAAGTGGAAACGGCGCAGTTGAATGGGAAAACGCTCTATCTGCTGCATTATTCTACGGGAACCCAGTACTTTGTTCAGGTGGCGGCGGAAACCAGCGTGACCGACATTTACGTTGTAATTGAATTCAGCAGCAGTAATTTCTACGTCATTAACGAACTTCTTTCGCACATTTCTTTTACCAATTAATTCAGCCTATTTAGGAGGAACTCATGTCAATACAGGAAGAACTGATTGCAGGTCTTCAGGAAAAGGCACCCAGTGCCAAAGTGTATCAAAACATCAGCCTGGACGCCAAACGGGGAAAGGGCCGCAAAGCCGATCTTCTGATTCTGCACAAAACCGGCGTATATCCGGTTTTCCTACGGGAATATGACGGCATGCTGTACGCAGAAGAAGACAAGCGTTACTGGATTCTCCGGACCAACGCAGGAGAAGGGGACTACTTTGAAAATCCCATCCTGGAAGCAACAAAAGCCGCCGAATCTTTGGCGTTGAAGTGCCGTAGCGCAGCAGAGTTTATTCAGCCCGTCGTCATTTACGGTGAAGCCACCAAAATAGTGGAGCTGAAGCGCACCAAGGATCAGGTCATGTTCTGCGGCAAGGATTATTTCCTGGCTACCATGATGTGCAAGGAATATGAAGAAGAACTGATTGGTCCTGCCATGCGGGACACCCTGATAAAGCAGTTTACCATGCTGCAAATGTTGTCAAAATAAAGGAATAACCCCGGTTGCCGGCACAGTAGGCAATCGGGGCTTTTCTGTTGATTCTTTAGAACTTTTTCCAGGCGAGTCAGCTTTTGGCCCTGCCTGCAGCATTCTTTAAGAAAGAGTTTTTTAGGTCCTGCCGCCGCAGCTTCCGTAGGTACCGGAATCCGGCAGCTTCTCCCTGTTCGGCAAAAAGAGTCAGGATTTCTTTTAAACTGGCCTCTGTTTCTGGATGCATTAACTGGGAGTAGTTATGCCGGTTGGCATATTCCAAGGCGGAGGAGTCTTTATAATTTTCACCAAGATAGGTTTTGCACGCAGCCAGGCGGTCACAGATCATTTCAATCAGGTATTTGGTAGGCATTTTGACCGGAACCATGGTGTACCCGTTCGGACTGTTGTCAAACCAGTATTCAAAGTGATGTTTGTTTTTGCCTTTGTGGTGAATCCAGGCGTAGGAAACGCCTTTCTTTTTTCGTTCCACAACATTGGGACTGAAGGTTCCCTGATAGTATTTGGCACCCACTAAAAATTCCGTAGGAGAGTACTTGGATAAATCATGTACCAGACCCTGCAATGGAATGCCTGCGCGGAAGCAATGGTACATGACCAGGTGACGGTGATGGGTGATGGTGCGGAAGTGGTGATAAGCATTTGACAAATACGGTTGCAATGCAGGTTCCTTCTTTCTAATTCAATGGATTTATTGTATCATATTTTGGGAAAGGAGGACGTCAAACATGGAATGTTATCCGATTGTTTTCGTCCACGGATTTAATAATATGGGGGAAACCTTTGCCCCGGCTGCCACCTACTTAAACGGCCTTGGATATGAGGCCTATGCACCACATATTGCACCGTTCACCAGTGCCTGGGATCGAGCCTGTGACTTATATGCCATGCTGTTTGGCGGTACGGCTGACTACGGGAAAGCCCATTCTAAAAAAGGAAGACATAAGCGGTATGGACTGCACTATGACGGCATTTTGCCGGATCTGGGGCAGCCGGGTGCGCATGAAAAAGTAAACCTGGTAGGCCACAGCTTTGGCGGGGAAACCATCCGCGTATTACTGCATCTGCTGGCTTATGGAGACGAAAAGGAACGTGCCGTTACCAAGGAAGAGGACCTGTCTCCGCTGTTCCTTGGGGGCCAGGAGCAGTTAATTAATTGTATTTACTGTCTTGCGTCTCCGTTAAACGGAACCACGCTTTGCACGGACCTGGACCGAATGACACGTCTGTTGTCCTTTGGCCAATTAAAAAAAGCCAATCAGCTTAGCGGCAGCGGTGACCCCTATGCCGCAGTTATGTTAATGGATCAGTTTGGCTTTACTTCAGCTGAAAAGAAGCACATTTACAAACCGCTTTCCATTCTGCGGTTCCTGTTCTCTAAAGACAGCTGTTACGGAGATTTAAGTCTACAGGGCGCAGCAAAATGGAATGCCATTCTTGACACTGTGGATTCCGTGTATTATTTCTCGCAACCGGCAGACATCAGCGCCAAAAAAGGACTGCTGACAGTTCCGGCCGAAGGCGTCCTGGACCGGTACAAGATTTCAGTATCCTTTATGGGCCTGGTACACGCACGGCAGGGCAAAGCCTGGGCCGCCAGTGACGGGCGCGTTAACACCATTTCGGAAACAGCTCCCTTTGATGAGCCCCAGGTGGATTACACAGACTCTATGACCCTGCAAAAGGGAATCTGGCATGTTATGCCAACACAGCCGGTTAACCACACCTTTTATGAAGGCGAGGAAGTGCCAACGGAAAAGTTTGAAGCTTTTTATCGGGAATTAGGAGCTCTTTTGGAGCGGATTTCCGGTACAGAATAAAGGAGGATTTTGTCTTTGTTTAATCGGATTTATTTGAACGACGACTGGACCTATTACCGGGCAGACCAACCGGAAGCACGGAGTACTGTACGGCTGCCACATACCAATGTGGAATTACCGTACAACTATTTTGATGAAAAGTTGTACCAGTTTGTCAGCGTATATGAGCGGAGTTTCTTCCTGCCGGAGGAATATGCCGAAAAGCTGTGCTTCCTTCGCTTTGAAGGAGCAGGGCACATGGCGCAGGTATACATTAACGGAACCCTGGCAGAAAACCATTACTGCGGATATACCGAATTTAAAGTACCGCTGAATCAGTTTGCTAACTTTGGCGATGACAATACCGTAAAGGTTGTTCTGGATGCCCGGGAAAGCTTAAATGAGCCACCGTTTGGCCATGTTATTGACTATTTAACCTATGGCGGACTGTATCGGGAAGTTTCTTTGGAAGTTTATGAAAAGAACTACATCGCCGATGTGTTTGTCAAGTGCAGAACGGTGGGGACTTCCACCAAAACCCTGGAAGTGGAAACAACCGTTCATGCGGACAATCTTGCCATTCGTCCGTTCCGGTTGACCTATGCCATTTATGACGGGGAAACCTGTATCCAGACCTATTCTGTAGAGCATGTGGAAGAAGTCAATACCAACACGCTTTATTGTGCCGGTCTGGAAAATTGGGATGTGGATCATCCAAAACTGTATGAATTGCACGTCAGACTGACGGAAGGACAGGAGGGCGGTACCTCCTGGGATTTCCACAAGGTAACCTTCGGCTGCCGTACCGTGGACTTCCGTGCAGACGGATTCTATCTGAACGGAAAGAAGTTGAAAATCCGCGGCTTGAACCGGCATCAGTCCTATCCTTATGTCGGGTACGCCATGCCGAAATCCGTGCAGGAAAATGATGTTCATATTTTGAAGAACGAACTGGGTCTGAATGCCGTTCGGACCTCCCATTATCCGCAGTCACAGTACTTCCTTGACGAATGTGACAGAGCCGGTTTGCTGGTCTTCACGGAAGCTCCCGGTTGGCAGCACATTGGCAATGACGCATGGAAGAAAAAGCATTTGCAGAACGTAAAAGACATGGTTCTGCAGAATCGGAACCATCCGTCCATTGTACTGTGGGGTGTGCGCATTAACGAAAGCCAGGATGACAATGAGCTGTACCGGAAAGCCAATGCAGTAGCTCATCAGTATGATGATACCCGTCCTACTTCCGGTGTTCGTTTTATGCAGCTCAGCAATCTGCTGGAAGACGTATATTCCTATAATGACTTCAGCCATACCGGTGAAAATGCCGGTGCGCAGAAGAAATGGATGGTAACCGGTCGTCCGAATGCACCATATTTAATTTCGGAATATAACGGACACATGTATCCAACCAAGTCCTTTGATGATGAAGCACACCGCTTACAGCATGCACTGCGTCATGCCAATGTAGTCAATGCCGCCGCGGCTCCGGATAACGGAATCTCCGGCAGCTTTGGCTGGTGTATGGCTGACTACAATACCCATAAGGATTTCGGCTCCGGAGACAAAATCTGTTATCACGGGGTACTGGACATGTTCCGGAATCCGAAGATGGCGGCGGCTCTGTATGCTTCGCAGGCAGAGGATACCAATGTCCTGGAAATCAGCTCTTCCATGGATATCGGCGAATGGCCGGCCGGCAAGCTGGGTGACGTCTTTGTGTTCACCAACGCCGACTACGTCAACCTGTATAAAAACGGGGACTTTGTCCGTCGCTTTTATCCGGATACGGAAACCTGGCCGAACTTAAAGCATGCTCCCATCCGGATTGATGACCTGATTGGGGAATTACTGGAAAACAAAGAGGGCATGAGCCCCGAAGGCTCGCTTGCGTTCCGCAAGGCGGTCAAGGGCTTCATGGCTGACGGCGTTGGCGGCGTTTTAAAGCCGAACCTTCTTGCCGGCCTGGCCAAGACCTTTGTCAAAGACAAGCTGTCCGTAGAAAAGGTCTTTGACCTGGTTTACACATATGTAACCAACTGGGGTTCCGATGCCACCATTTACCGCTTTGACGCAGTCAAGAAGGGCCAGGTAGTCAACAGCATTACCAAGGCACCAATGAACGAAGTGGTTTTGAACGTAAAAGTAGACCACACCAATCTGTGTGAAACTTCGTCTTACGATGTAGCCTGTGTTCGCATTGAAGCTGTTTCCAAAGAAGGAAACCATCTCTTCTATCTGAATGATCCTGTTATGCTGAACGCAACTGGCTGTCTGGAACTGATTGGGCCGTCCTGTGTACCGCTGCGTGGCGGTTATGCCGGAACCTATGTAAAGACAACCGGAAAAGCAGGAGAAGGGAAACTGGTAATCTCTTCTGAGCGTACGGATTCGATTACCATTCCGTTTACGGTGGGAGTAGAGGAATACTAAGGATACCAAACACACAAAAGGAGTCTTTTCATGAAGAATACCACTCTGATCTACTTGGAGCAGGACCAGAAATATCTGATGCTGCATCGCACAAAAAAGAAAAATGATGTAAATCATGACAAGTGGATTGGAGTGGGTGGAAAGATGGAGGAAAACGAAAGCCCCGAAGACGGTGCCATACGGGAAATTCTGGAAGAAACCGGATTGACGGTGCTACCGGAAGATTTACACTATCGGGGCTTGGTTACCTTTGTATCCGACCAGGCAGAAGGGGAGTACATGCACCTTTTTACGGCGCAGCAGTTTTCCGGAACGGTAAAGGAATGTAACGAAGGAGATCTTTGCTGGATCCCAAAGGAAAAGGTGCTTGCGCTGCCTACCTGGGAAGGGGACCGTCTGTTCCTGGAACGCATTGCCGGGCCGGATCCGTTCTTTGTCATGAAGCTTGTTTATGAAGGAGACCGTCTGGTTTTTTCCTCGGTAAAAAATGTTTAAAAACTCTGCCTGAAAAACACAGAAACTCCCTTGACATTACGGCTGTGGGTAGATATAATATCCAAGTGACTTGGGAGACCAATTGCGGACCATTAGCTCAGTTGGTTAGAGCAGCCGGCTCATAACCGGTGGGTCCGGGGTTCGAGTCCCTGATGGTCCACCATTTCTTACAGATATGTAGGGGTATAGCTCAGTTGGTAGAGCAGCGGTCTCCAAAACCGCGTGCCGAGGGTTCAAGTCCTTCTGCCCCTGCCAATTTGCTGATGTGGCACAGTAGGTAGCGCGCGTCCTTGGTAAGGACGAGGTCACCGGTTCAAATCCGGTCATCAGCTCCATGAAAAACACCGTTTCGGGAACGAAATGGTGTTTTTCCTTTTTGTATCGGTCTCAGGGACAGGACCACAAATAGATAAGAAAAATAGACAAGATAAAAGCCTGTTGCAGAAAATGCAACAGGCTTATGCTTATGGTATTTATTTTACTGCCATTGTCTTATTGCTTTGCGCCGGTGTACCAGTGGCTTCGGCTTCCTTCATCTTTTGCAGCTCTTCCAGAATCAGGCGGGCGGTGTATTCGTCCGTAACCAGTTCGTTAATGTAGCCGTACTTGGCGGCAAAAATAACCGGGCGCACTTTGTGACTGCCTCTGGCGATGCAGAGCACATGCGGATTCTTCTGAATGTCATCCGCATTCATACTGGTCATCCGGAATGGTTCCGGCAGGGAGAGGCGGCGGCCGTCTTCATAATAGACGTTACCAAGCACATTGGCATGTGGACGGCTGAACACCTTCTGAATATTGAAGTCCTTTACCTGATCATAAAATTCAGTAAAGTAAGGATAATCCAGTGCAAATTGTCCGCCAACGCTGACCAGAACGGCATCCAGGTGCTTAAATTCTTCCTGCATGGCGTTTAATTTGCTTTTGTCAATGTCAGACAAATGGTTGGTATTGGTTACCATGGAGTAGTTATTGTAATGAACCTTGCCGCCAAATGCACTGGCAAGACGGTCACAGATAATGGTACTTTGCAGGTAAGGATTATCTGTACCAACGTGACCGGAAACGGCGTAAAAGTCCATGTTATTGTCGGAAGGGTGTGCACTGATATTGGCGGTTGTCTGGTACAACGTTTTTCCGACGCCAACCCCGATCTTATTAAACTTCGGCACCCATTTTTCAATATATCTGGCAGCAAAGAAGGTCAGCGCATCATCTGCGCTTTGGGAATCAATCTTTTTTAGCGGTAATTCCGGAGTAACCATAACCTGATTTAAATGAAGCTTGTCTTCCAGGCGGCGGGAGAGCTCATAGGCACGGGTACTATCCGGGGCGGAGATTTCAATTTTGACAAAGCCTTCTTCTCTGGCAATCTTCAGAAGACGGGAAATCTGCGTACGATGAATATTTTCCTTCAACGCAATTTCCTGCTGGCTTAATTCGTCAATGTAATAATATTTGGCAATCCGGAGGATTGTCATAACATCATAATTTGGATTCATTCTGCAAACTCCTTTCTGTACGCATTCCATTATAAGGAGAAAATTCACATTTGTGCAAGATGTCTATTCGTTTTCTTTTTAACAAAAGAAAATTGTGGCAGTAACTGTAGCAGGTGTGCAAAAAGAAAGTAATCCTCTTGTTCCATACAAATTTCGGCTTTATGATAAAGGGTAACCAAATTGCTGTTAGGAGCCCAAAATGAGTTTATCTAAGATCCAAAAGAGAATAACAGCCCTGGATCCGTCCATTACGGTCACGGAAGAACGGGGCTGTATTGTTTTGTGCGGAGAAGTAGAGGATTGGGATACAGTGGTGAAAGCCGGCAGTCTGGCAGTGGATAAAAAACACTACTACGGTGTAGTAAATGATATTCGGCTAAAAGGCTTTCAGGAAACTGTGCGTGCCCCCAAAATTCGTGACCAAAAATTGGATGGGGCCCAGCCGGACGTTCTGGTCATTGGGGCCGGTATTACCGGCTGCTGTATTGCCAGAGAACTGTCTCGCTGGGACTTGAACGTTCTTGTAGTAGACCGTGGCTCCGACGTTGCAGAGGGTGCCACAAAGGCAAACGGCGGGGTTGTCCATGCCGGTGTCAACTTTGGAAAGCACTCCCAGAAACACTATTACAATGCCCGTGGCAATGCCATGTATCAGCAGCTGTCGGAAGAGCTGCATTTTCCGCTGGAACAAAAGGGCCAGGTCATGCTGGATGTGGACAAATGGGAGCGGCTGATTGTAAAGTACCTTGCCCGGAACGCCAAAAAGAATCTGGATATGCCCAATGTGCGTTATTTAAAGTTGCCTGAGCTCCACAAAATAGAGCCACATGTACCGGACTTCTTTGATGGTGGCATGTTTCTTCCTATTGCCGGTGTTACATCACCGTACGGTGTCTGCATTGCCATGGCGGAAAATGCCGTACAGAACGGAGCTCACTTTTCATTAGAAACCATGGTAGAAGGCATGACTGTGGAGGTGGGGAAGATTACTTCTGTTCAAACCAACCGCGGTACACTGTACCCGAAAGTGGTTTGCAATGCCGCCGGAATTTATGCAGATAAAATTGCCGAAATGGCAGGGGACCGAACATTTACCATTCATCCCCGCCGCGGCACAGACATTATTACGGATGCCAAGGCCGGATACCTGGTAAACACCAGCATGGCCAAGGCGCCGTTTGCCGTCATGCCGAATGAAAAACCGGAAGTCAAGGGAAAGCCCTGGAAGTATGTCCAAAAGGTTTTATGGGCTTTGGGAAGCCAGAACCATACCAAGGGCGTTGGGCTCATCCACTCAGTATATGGAAATATGCTGGTGGGCCCCAATGCCACCGAAACGCCGGAACGGGAAAACACGGAAACCCGAGCAGAAGAGTTTCAGGCTATTATGGAAATGCAACGCAAACTTTGCCCGGAATTGAAGTATGAAGATGTCATAGCTTACTTTACCGGGGTGCGTGCTACTCTTTATGAAGAAGATTTCTGCGTCCGAAAAGGCCTCTTTACTGAAAATATGATGGAAGCGGCGGGAATTCAATCGCCGGGGATAACGGCAGCTCCTGCCATTGGACAGGACATGGCTACCTGGTGCGTAGAGTACTTGGAACAAAGCGGAGAAACCGTTCGTCCAAATACTGGCTTCAACCCGGAGCGGAAACCAATTCCCTGTTTGAAGAACATGACGCCGGAAGAACGAAACCAGCTGATTCGCCGGAATCCGGATTATGGCATCATTGTTTGCCGCTGCGAAGAGGTTTCCAAAGGGGAAATTCTGGACGCTTTAAATTCCGGACTTTGTGTTCCCACGGTGGACGGAATTAAACGCAGGCTCCGGCCGGGAATGGGACGCTGTCAGGGCGGATTCTGCAGTCCTCTGGTGATACAGATTATTGCAAAACACCAAGGCATCCCGGTTTCGGAAGTACGGAAGGATACAGAAGATTCGGTTATTCTTTTCGGAACAACCAAATAGGGGAACCATAAAAAACAAAAATGACCCAGTATAAAAACCCCAACATAGAAAAGAACTCCCGTTACAGACGTTTCTCTGTAGCGGGAGTTTTCCTTGTTGGTTAGAACGGCTGATTTCTCAGGCCGTTTCTTCAGCTTCACATTTCACAAATTACAGTTTTACTCTGTCATTGACAGCCTTAACGCGGGCACGGTCCAGTTTTTCCACCTTGCGGTCATAGGTAATAAGACCGTTAATTTCGCCTTCTACGTCAGATACCTGCGTAAAGACAGTGGCAGAAAGTCCTCTTGGAATATTCCGGATAATGCGCTTTTCAAAGATTTTTTCATAGGCGCGCATTAAGGCTTCGTCTGTGAAATACATCCGGTATCCAAACAGCAGCTTCCGGAACATGTGGCCCTTGGTCATCTTGGAGAAGCCACCGAATTCATCCAGTAGGTAACAGCGGTCATCCTTCGGAACATAAACCGGGGTAAAGTAGATGTGCCGGGTAACAAAGTCGGATTCCTTCTGATCATGCCATCCGGAGGTGCGGTCAATGGTTCTGGTCGGGTCATATTCTGCAACCATTTCCGAAATCTTGTTGGCATCAAACTGGCCCCAGCCTTCATTGAACGGAACCCACATGGCAAGGGAAACCACGTTGATGAGCTGATGCATGGTGTCATACAGGTCTTTGACATATTCATTCCGGCCAGCTTCGTCGGCACGGCCGAAGATTTTATAATTCTTTTCGCCGTCATCCAGGTTGACGGTCAGAAACGGCAACACGGCAATAACCAGCGGGTTGTAGGCGGTACCGCCATTAACCATATCCTGCCATACCAGCATGCCTTCCTTGTCACAGAGATAGTACCAGTAAAGCGGTTCAATCTTGATGTGCTTCCGGATCATGTTAAAGCCCATGTCCTTCAGCATGTGAATATCATATTCCATGGCGCTTTTGGTGGGTGGGGTCAGCATACCGTCAGACCAGTAACCCTGATCCAGAACGCCATTGTGGAAGTATGGCTTGTTGTTCAGTAACAGGCGCTGCTTTCCGTCCGCATCCGGACCAACGCCGAATTTACGCATACCAAAGTAAGATTTAATGGTGTCCTGGTCTGCGGTAATTTCCAGATTATATAACTTTGGATTCTCCGGGGACCAGCATTCATATTGCGGGAGGGGAATGACAATTTCTTTTTGTCCTTTTCCTTCGGCGATGCAGTTGCCTTCGTCCAATACTTTTACTGTAACTTCCGAAGCTTTGGTTTCTACAGTAAGGCGGACTTCGTTTTTGTCAATGTCCGGTACAATGCGCAGGTCTTCTACGTAATTTGCCGGAACGGATTCCATCCAGACCGTCTGCCAGATGCCGGACTGTGGGGTATAAAAGATACCGGCAGGGGAAGAGGACTGCTTGCCTCTGGCGTGGTAACTGGTGTCAGACGGGTCTTTGACTACCAATTCAATGATGTTATTGCCAAGCTGAATGGCCTTGCTGATATCCAGCGTAAAGGCAAAGAATCCGCCCTGGTGGTAACCGACTTTTAAGTGGTTTAAAAAGACTTCACATTCGTAATCCACGGCACCGAAGTGAAGCAGGGTTTTGTCCTTTAAAAAGTCTTCTTCCACTACAAAATTTCTTCTGTAGTAAAGGGTGTCCGTCGGGGTAACAATTTTGTTGACCCCGGACAGCAGCGCTTCCGGTGAAAACGGTACCAGAATATTGCCCTGATATCCCTGAAAAGCCTGATCAGACGGATAAATGGCATATTCCCAGGTTCCGTTCAGATTATAAAAGGAACTGCGTTCCAGCTGCGGTCTGGGGTAATAATCGTCATGCGGAACGGCACCTACTTCGTCAAAAAACTTTGACTTCATCATGTGTCCCATTTGTTTTCCTCCTACAAAAATTTAACAAAATCATACAAGTAAAGTATACCGAAAAAATCCCCGTTTGGATAGACTCCAAACGGGGATAGAGGAAAAAGGTCAGTAGGAATTAATACATTCCACCGGCGTTTGCCATAGCGGCAGCCTGGGCTGCTGCAGAAGCGGCATCAGCGGCCGGATCCGGCTTGTCTGCAACCAGGGATTCCGTGGTCAGCACCATGGCGGCAACGGAAGCGGCGTTCTGCAGAGCGGAACGGGTTACCTTGGCCGGGTCCAGAATACCGGCTTCAAACATATCTACGTATTCTTCTTTGGCAAAGTCAAAGCCGTAACCGGTCTTGCCGGAACGGGCAATGGCATCAATGATAACGGATCCTTCCAGACCGGCATTTGCGGCAATCTGGCGGATTGGTTCTTCAATGGCCTTCAGAACAATCTTGACGCCGGTCTTAACATCGGCTTCCAGATCTTCATCCAGCAGTGCTTTTACTGCCGGGATGGCATTGATCAGGGCTACGCCGCCGCCGGCCACGGTGCCTTCTTCAACGGCAGCCTTGGTTGCAGCAAGCGCGTCTTCAATGCGCAGCTTGGATTCTTTCATTTCGGTTTCGGTAGCGGCACCAACATGCAGTACAGCTACGCCGCCGGCCATCTTGGCCAGACGTTCCTGCAGCTTTTCCTTGTCATAATCCGAAGTGGATTCTTCAATCTGGCTGCGGATCTGGGAAACACGGGCGGCAATGGCATCTTTGGTGCCGGCGCCGTCAACAATGGTGGTGTTGTCCTTGCTGACAGAAACTTTGGCAGCTTTACCAAGCATATCCAGGGTGGCGTTGCTGAGTTCCAGACCAAGGTCAGAAGTAATTACGGTACCACCGGTCAGAACGGCAATGTCTTCCAGCATGGCTTTTCTGCGGTCACCGAAGCCGGGAGCCTTAACGGCAACACAGGTGAAGGTGCCACGCAGTTTGTTCAGAACGATGGTCTGCAGGGCTTCGCCTTCTACGTCTTCGGCAATGATAACCAGCTTCTTGCCAAGTTTCAGAACCTGTTCCAGAAGCGGCAGGATTTCCTGAATATTGGAAATCTTCTTATCGGTAATCAGGATGAGGGCGTCGTCAATTTCCGCGGTCATCTTGTCGGTGTCGGTCATCATGTAAGGGGAGATGTAACCTCTGTCAAACTGCATACCTTCTACTACGTCAACGGTAGTGTCGGCAGTCTTGGCTTCTTCCACAGTAATAACACCGTCAGCAGTAACCTTGTCCATTGCTTCGGCAATCAGTTCGCCAATGTGTTCATCGGCAGAAGAGATGGTAGCAACACGGGCAATGTCAGCAGAGCTGGTTACCGGCTTGGCAGCAGCTTCTACGGATTTAACGGCTGCGTCAACGGCAAGTTTAATGCCTTTCTTAACAACCATTGGGTTGGCACCGGCGGCAACATTTTTCATGCCTTCGCGTACCAGAGCCTGTGCAAGCAGGGTGGCGGTGGTAGTACCGTCACCGGCAACATCATTGGTCTTGGTGGAAACTTCCTTTACCAGCTGGGCACCCATGTCTTCAAAGGCGTCTTCCAGGGTAATGTCTCTTGCAATGGTAACACCGTCATTGGTAATCAGCGGTGCACCGTAGGACTTCTGCAGAACTACGTTTCTGCCTTTCGGTCCAAGGGTAATTTTTACGGTATTGGACAGCTTGTCAATACCGGTCTGTAATGCTTTACGGGCTTCTTCGCCATAAATAATCTGTTTAGCCATATCTAAAACAATCCTCCTTAGTCTTCCACAACGGCAAGAATATCAGACTGGGAAACGATGCTGTAATCCACACCGTCTACTTTTACCTGTGTACCGGTATATTTGCCGACAATGACTTTGTCGCCAACTTTTAAGTACATATCTACCTGATTTCCGTCAACCACGCCGCCCGGGCCAACTGCAACGACTTCAGAAATCTGTGGCTTTTCCTGCGCGGATGCGGCAAGGAAAAGGCCGCCTTTGCTGGTCTCTTCGGCTTCTACCGTCTTTAACAGAACTTTGTCTGCTACTGGTTTAATGGTCATAACGCCTACCTCCAATATAATTAAGTATAAGATGATACTGAGTTGTGTTAGCACTCATTATTCCTGAGTGCTAAATTAATTATAAGCACCTTGTAAAAAAAATCAATAGTTAAATTGCTTTCTTTTTCAAGTTATAGTATTTTATAAATAATCTTGATTTTTCAATTTGTGGGAGTTGTTATGGCAACCGAAAAAACATACAAACAGAATGACTGGCTGAATCGCCTCCGAACTTTCTTTGCTGGGGACATATTCGGCTTTCTTTTGGTGCTCCTGGCTGTACTGGTGGTCTGTTTCAATCAGTACGTCTATGGGGCTGTTTTATTTGCCTTTCTGGTTTCTGCCTTACTTTTGCTCTGCAGTGACATCATTACCGTCTTTTTGCCGGTCATGCTCCTGATTGCGTTTGTCATTCAGGCCAAAAACTCTTATAACGCATTTATGGAAGTCACTTGGGCTGTGCCCCCGGTGGCGCTTTGTTTTTGTTTGCATCCCATTCTTTACCGGAAACTGCATCGCCCGAAAAAAGGGGAGTTATTCCTGCCCATCCTGCTGATTTCCTGCACCATGTTCCTGGGTGGACTTGGCAGCATTACGGCAGCAGAATATTTCCGCCCCATTTCCCTGGCCTATATGTTCTCTCTTGGTTTTATGATCCTGTTTTTCTACTGGGATTTCGGTTCTATTATTTATCCCGGCACCAATGGGGAAAAAGAGATCGGCCAGCGGATTGCCAAGCAGTTCTGTTTCCTGATTCTGTTTCTGGCCCTTGCCGTGCTGGAGTATTATGTAGAGCACCGGAGTGAATTCCTTGCGGACCCGGGCATTCTGCCGTTCCAATGGCGCAATAACGCGTGCACTATGCTGATGATTGCCATGCCGTTTACCTTTTACCTGGCGATGCAGCATCCCGTCTGTTATTTTGGCTTATCTTTAATTAGTATGGGTACCATTGTCATGACCGGTTCGCGCGGGGGCCTGGTCTTCGGCGCGGTAGAGTTTGGTCTTTTACTGATTTACTTTGCAGTAAAGGATAAGAAGCACCGGAAGTTTTATCTGACCATAACCGGCGTTATTCTTTTAGCATTCTTATGTCTGATTCCGCGCATGGCAGATTTCCTGGATTATACCCTGCAACGCTTCACCAGCCAGGGCGAAAATGCCATTCGCCTGGGTCTGTGGAAGCGTTCCGTAGAAGATTTCCTGTCCAACCCGCTCACCGGGCGTGGCCTTGCCTACATGGGGAACCGGGATCTTCATCATTCGGCTACGGCCACGTTGTGCTGGTACCATTCCACGGTGCCGCAGATTATCGGCAGCTTTGGTATCCTGGGAATTCTTGCTTTTGGATACCAATACTATATGCGCATCCGCTTTTTCCATCGCAGAAAAAGCCTGTTTTCCAGAACCGTCCTGTTTTCCTGGATTGGTCTGGAGTTGATGTCTTTGGTCAACCCGGGCATTTTTGTCCCGATTTATTTACTTTATATTACGGTTCTCTTTGTCCTAGTAGAGAACTATGAAACAACACAGGAGTGATTTTTTCTTTATGGACAGTAACAGTACTGGCTTACTTATTGTACTCATTGTATGCATTCTCTTTTCCGCGTTCTTTTCAGCGTCGGAAACCGCCTTTTCCACTGCAAACCGGATTCGTCTGAAATCTTTGGAGCAGGAGGGAAAGAAAAAAGCCGGCAAAGTTCTGAAAATTCTGGATGACTATGACAGCTTGTTATCCACCCTTTTAATCGGGAACAACATTGTGAACATCAGCGCATCCTCCATTTCCACGGTTCTGTTTATCCGTGCCCTGGGAGATATTGGTGCCACCTGGTCTACGGTTGTTTTAACGGTTGTTATTTTGATTTTTGGCGAAATTACGCCGAAAAGTATTGCCAAAGAAGTGCCGGAAAGCTTTTCCATGGCTGTTTCCGGACCTATCTGGGTATTCATGAAAATCTTCATGCCGTTAAATAAGGTCTTTGGTTTGTGGAAGAAGCTGGTCAAGAAAGTGCTTCATTTGAACTCGGAAGACAAGATTACAGAAGACGAGTTTATGACCATGGTAGAAGAAGCTGAAAACGACGGCGGTATTTCCGAAGATGACAGCGAATTAATTAAAAACGTCATGGACTTCAATGACATGGAAGTGCAGGAAGTTCTGACCCCGCGCGTAGATGTTATTGCCATTCCAATAACGGCCTCCGTTCGGGAAATTGAAGATGTGTTCCGGGAATCTGATTTTACCAGACTGCCGGTTTACCAGGAAAATCTGGACGACATTGTCGGCTATATTCATCAGAAAGACTTTGCAGAAGATGTGGTGCGTGGGAAATCCACTATCCAGGACATTCTGCAGCCGGTTCTGTATGTAGCGCCTTCCATGAAAATTGCTAAGGTGCTGGAGCTGCTGAAGGCAGAGCATGACCACATTGCCGTTGTAACAGATGAATTTGGCGGCACAGACGGCATTATTACCATGGAAGATATCCTGGAAGAACTGGTCGGCGAAATTTACGACGAACACGACGAAGAGGAACAGGAACCCATTGCCGTCAAAGATGACATTTATGAAATTGGCTGTAGCATGCCGTTGGATGACTTCTTTGAACTGTTCCACATGGAAGAACCGGAATCGGAATCCAATACGGTTGCCGGCTGGGTCATTGAACAGTTTGGCGAAATCCCGACACCGGGACAGCAGTTTACTTATAAGAACCTGGAAATTACCGCAAAAACGGTGGACGCCAGAAAAATTGATATGATTACCGTAAAGGTGTTACCGGAAGATGAAGAGCATCCAGATACAGAAGAATGACGCGGACCAGCGCCTGGATAAGTTTCTGACCAAGTCTTATCCTAATTTACCCCAGTCCCTGCTTTACAAATACATTCGGAAAAAGCGGGTCAAGGTAAACGGAAAGCGTGCGGAAATTTCCACACGACTGGCGGTCGGGGACCAGGTGGACTTATACATTAATGATGAGTTTCTGGAACCGCCCGAACCGAAATACGACTTTTTACATGCCGGCACCAAGCTGCAGATTCTTTATGAAGATGACAATCTGCTGCTCTTAGACAAAAAGGTTGGTCTGCTTTGCCATCCGGACCAGTCGGAATATGTAGACACCTTAATTACCAGGGTCAAACGGTACCTCTATGAAAAAGGGGAGTACCGTCCGGAGGAGGAAAACTCCTTTGCGCCGGCGCTGGTAAACCGGATTGACCGCAACACCGGCGGCATTGTTATGGCCGCCAAAAATGCGGAGACCCTCCGCATTTTAAATCAGAAGGTCAAAGACCGGGAATTGCATAAATACTATCTTTGCGTTGTCCATGGCAGGCCGGAACAGGACGCCGGTTTGCTCCAGGGCTGGCTCATCAAGGATGAAGACAAAAACAAGGTCACCATCCGGCACAAGCCGGCGCCCGGCGCAAAAGAAATCCGCACGAAGTACCAGGTCCTGCGGTCAGAAAAGGGGCTTTCCCTGATTGAAGTAGAACTGCTGACCGGCCGGACCCATCAGATTCGTGCCCATTTTGCCAGCATTGGCTGTCCACTTCTTGGAGACGGAAAGTATGGCAGCAACGCACAAAACAAAAAGCGGGGAGGGTATAAGAAGCAGTTTTTGTATTCCTACCGCTTAACCTTTGATTTCTCCACAGACGCCGGATGCCTGAATTACTTAAACCAGCGCAGCTTTGAAGTACCATCTGTCTGGTTTGCGGAGCAGTTTCCAAACTTCTGATTCTGCTACCTTACAGATCTGATTTGACACAATGAAAAAAGTGCCAAAAATAGACAAAAACACCCCTGGTGAGCTCAGATTCAATTGGCTATTTTGTTGACTTCCTTTGGGAATAATACTATAATTTTATCCGGATACAATTTCTTTTTAGGGAAATTGCAATCCGTTCAGATGAAATGAAAACAGGGGTTCCCCCGAGCCTCGTTTTCGAAGATTATTATAAAGGAGGACTCCCTTTGATTGATCAAAAAGCTCTGGCCTATGTCAATGCTTACGGCGTACTTCGCTGCCTTGAAAACGTATGCGATTTAGTACCGGAAGCAAAAGCTGTCTGTGCCAAAATGAAGAACCCTGTTGCATTCTGTGTAGACGTAAAGAATGGTCCTTGCGTAACTTACAAGTTTGACAAGAACGGTTGCGTCTTTGTAGAAGGCGACGCAGAAGCAACCTGCAAAATGTCTTTCGGTTCCCCGAAAGCATTCAACAACCTCATCAGCAACAGTACTCCGGGTATTCCTACCAAAAATCCAATTCAGTGTCTTGCTTTCCTGCTTGGCCCGTTCACCAAACTGACCAACATCATGAGCAAGTATCTCCAGCCATCCGAATCCGACCTGAAGGATCCGGAATTCTTCCGTCTGAACACTATTCTTACCATGTATGTTATTGGTGGTGCCATTCCGGCCCTTGCCAATAATGATGAAATCTCCAAGATTTCCGCTGATGGTATTGTAGACGGCACCATCCAGATGGGTATTAAAGACGCCGTTTATGTTACCATTGTTGCCAAAGACCACAAACTCAGCCTGATCAAGGAAAAGCCGGAAAATCCAAGAGCAATCATGGAATTCAGCTCTATTGAACTGGCCAACGGTTTGTTCAACGGCACCGTTTCCACTATTGCTGAGCTTTGCGCCGGTAATATTAAGATGTCCGGTATGATTAACATGCTGGATAACATTAACCGCATTCTGGACCGCGTATCGGTTTACTTAGCATAAGGAGGGAACAACATTGAGTAAATATCCTGAATACACTCACGAAAAATCCCAGGAATGGTTTAACCGTGCCTTGAAGGCAATTCCGGCCGGTGTTTACGGACACCTTGGCCCATCCGAAGGTCTGTTCCTTCCCATTACCAAATGGCCTCTGATGTCTGACCACGCAAAGGGCACTTATTTCTGGGACGTAGACGGTAATAAATACCTTGACTTTATGTGTGCCTACGGCCCGAACGTTCTTGGTTATTGCGATGACGAAGTTGACGCCGCAGCCATTGAACAGCTGAAGACCGGCAACTGCTTAACTTCTCCGTCTTACAAGATGGTAGAATGCGCTGAGCTGTTGAAAGACACCGTAGCCTGCGCAGACTGGGCTTACTTCATGAAGAACGGTTCTGACGCCACCCAGATGGCTGCCATTACCGCCCGTGCCGGTACCGGTAAAGAAAAGATCATGTACTTCAAGGGTTACTATCACGGTAACTTCCCATGGTGCATGAAGCCGGACTATCCTGGCATTCTTCCTTCCGACACCCAGAACAACATTATCATTCCTTGGTTTGATATGCAGGCCATGCAGGAAGAATATGATAAGGCCGGCGGAAACGTTGCTGCCTTAATTGCACAGCCGTATGACCACGGTAACTTCTATGACAACGTAACAGCCACCAAGGAACAGTGGGCAGCCGTCCGCAAGTTCTGCGACGACCACGACATGGCTCTGATCATTGACGACGTTCGTATGGGCTTCCGTCTGGACCTTGCCGGTTCCGACCATTACTATGGCTTCAAAGCCGACATGATCTGCTTCTGTAAAGCACTGGCCAACGGCTACAACATGTCCTGCGTTTGCGGCCAGGATAAATGGTATACTCCGGCTTCCTCTCTGAGCTACACCGGTTCTTACTGGATGTCCGCAGAACCATTTGCTGCCTGTCTTGCTACCATTAACAAGATGAAGAGACTGGATACCCCAACCATGTTCCGTGAAAAGGGTACCAAGCTGACCGACGGCTTCAAGGCTGCTGCCGCAGAACACGGCTTTAACCTGAAGGTTTCCGGTGAACCGGCCTGCTTCTATCTCAGAACCACCAATGACGACAGCCTGTATCTGCATCAGGAAGTAGTAGCAGAAGCCGTTTCCCGCGGTCTGTTCATTACATCCCACCACAACCACTTCATGAATGCCGCTGTTACTGACGAAGATATTGCTTTGGCAGTAGACATTCTGGAAGATGCTTACGGTGTAGTTGCAGCCAGACATCCGGAAATTGAAGGTCTGAAATAAGCAACTGCTGTAAACTAATCATGCAAAGATCCGGACAGAAAAACTTCTGCCCGGGTCTTTTTTGCGCTCAGCCTATTCTTTTTGTTTCATAGGAGAAAACTTGTTGTATAATGAGCGTGTCAGAATTGAAGGAGGCGCTTACCATGCCATTGATTATTGCACATAGAGGAGCCAATTTACGGGCTCCGCAAAATACACTGCCGGCCTTTCAGGCTGCCATTGACAACGGAGCAGACGGCGTAGAATTTGATGTTCAGCTGTCCAAGGACGGCGTACCGGTTATTTGCCACAACTTTGAGGTAAATGAAACCTCTAACGGCAAAGGGCTGGTAGTTGACCAGACCTTTGAAGAGCTGCGCGCACTGGACTTCGGCTCCTGGTTCTCCGACAAGTTTGCAGGCACCAAAATTCCTACCCTGGAAGAAACGTTGCAAACCGTAAAGGACATGAAGCTGATTAATATTGAAATTAAGAAGCCAAAGGAAGGCTCTTTGGAAGTCGTTGACAAAACAGTTGCCATGGTAAAAGAAATGGGATTGGAAGAAAAAGTAGTCATTTCCAGCTTTTATTTCTATGTTACAGACCGCGTAAAGGAACTGGATCCAAGCCTGAAAGTCGGCCTGTTATATGATCCCAAAGACTGCTATGACAAGCGCCTTCTGAAAGGGCAGTTTATTGAAGTAGCAAAAGAACACAAAGCAGACGCATTCCATCCGTACTTTGTACTGACCAAACTGCCACCGAACTTTACCCAGAAGGCCCATGAAAATGGCATTGCCGTCAATGTCTGGGGAATCAAGGGTTCCACCCACCTGGAAAGCTACAAAAATTCCGATGTGGACTGCATTATCACTGACTTGGTTTAATAACAGAATAAAGGAAGCCCGGGGCAGCTGTTCCGGACTTCTTTTTTGCGATGTAGTGCTTTCTTGAAGATTAAAAATTCTTTTGCTACAATAGGGTCACTTTCGGGAAGGGAGGCAAATTATGGATCACTTTGAATTGGTTTCCAAGTTCAAACCAACCGGGGATCAGCCGCAGGCCATTGCCGCATTAACAGACGGCTTAAAGCAGGGCTTTAAAGAGCAAACACTGCTTGGTGTTACCGGTTCCGGCAAAACCTTTACCATGGCCAATATTATTGCCTCCGCTAACCGTCCAACCCTGGTGCTGGCGCATAACAAGACGCTGGCAGCACAGCTCTGTTCGGAGTTTCGGGAAATGTTCCCGAACAACGCAGTAGAGTTCTTTGTTTCCTATTATGACTATTACCAGCCGGAGGCCTATGTAGCCTCTTCCGACACCTATATTGAAAAAGACGCCTCCATTAATGATGAAATTGATAAGCTGCGGCATTCTGCAACCCTTTCCCTTGTAGAACGCCGTGACGTTATTATAGTAGCTTCTGTATCCTGTATTTATTCCTTAGGTAACCCGATTGACTATAAGAACATGGTCATCAGTCTCAGACCGGGAATGACCTATCCACGGGATGACCTCTTAAAGAAGCTGGTGGAAATCCATTACGAGCGCAATGACATCAACTTTGTGCGGACGAAGTTCCGCGTCCGGGGGGACACCGTAGAGGTGTTCACATCCGGAGAAACGGAATATGCCATCCGCATTGAATTCTTCGGCGATGAAATTGACCGCATCTGCGAAATGAACGCCCTGACCGGAGAAGTCACCGGCGTGTTGCAGCATGCTGCCATTTATCCGGCAACCCACTACGTTGTCAACCCGGACGCACTGGAGGACGCCATTGCGGATATTATGCGGGAATGCGCCGAACGGGTAGCCGAATTTGAGGCAGAGGGGAAGCTGATTGAAGCGCAGCGGATCCGGCAGCGCACGGAATATGACATGGAAATGCTGCGGGAAACCGGCTTTTGCTCCGGAATTGAAAACTACAGCCGTGTGCTGGCGCGCCGGGAACCGGGCGCCGTGCCGTATACGCTGCTGGATTACTTTTCCAAGGATTTTCTACTGTTTATTGATGAATCCCACGTAACCCTGCCGCAAATTCACGGCATGTTCGGCGGGGACCACGCCCGGAAGAAGAGCCTGATAGATTACGGGTTCCGCCTTCCCAGCGCCTATGACAACCGGCCGCTCAACTTTGATGAGTTCTACAGCCATGTCAACCAGGTTATTTTTACCAGTGCCACGCCCGGAGACTTTGAGCGGCAGGTATCGGCGCGGATTGCGGAACAGCTGATCCGCCCGACCGGACTACTGGATCCGGACATCAGCGTACGCCCGGTAGAAGGGCAGATAGATGATCTGCTTTCCGAAATTCACGTGCGCACGGAACGCAAAGAACGGGTCTTAATTACCACTTTGACCAAGAAGATGGCAGAGGACCTGACCCGGTTCTTTGAAGAACAGGGCGTGAAAGTGCGTTACATGCACCATGATATAGACACCATTGAACGAATGCAGATCATCCGTGACCTTCGCATGGGCGTATTTGATGTCCTGATCGGCATCAACCTGCTCCGGGAGGGCCTGGATATTCCGGAGGTTTCCCTGGTGGCTGTTCTGGACGCTGACAAGGAAGGCTTCCTGCGTTCAGAAACCAGTCTGGTGCAGACGGCAGGCCGTGCCGCCCGGAATGCACAGGGCAGTGTTATTTTTTATGCAGATAGTGTAACCCCGTCCATGGAACGGGCCATCCGGGAAACCCTCCGCCGTAGGGAAATCCAGATGGCTTATAACAAAGAACATGGCATTGTACCGCAAACCATTCATAAAGATGTGCGGGATGTCATTGAAATTACGGCAAAAGTAGAAACTACATCGCCAGAGGGAAAACGTCTGACCAAGAAAGAAAAAGAGCGGCGTATCCGCGAACTGGAAAAGAATATGAAGGCTGCTGCCAGAGTGCTGGATTTTGAAACAGCGGCCTATTATCGGGATGAGCTTGCCAAATTACAAAAGTAAGACACGGCAGGTTAGTAACAGCAAAGGAAGTTAGCAGAATGGCAGGAACGGAAATTGTCATTAAAGGGGCAAAGGAACACAACTTAAAAAATGTGGATTTAACCATTCCCAGAGACAAGATGGTTGTGTTTACGGGGCTGTCCGGCTCAGGTAAATCCAGCCTTGCTTTTGATACTATTTATGCGGAAGGGCAGCGCAGGTATATGGAATCCCTGTCCTCATATGCAAGGCAGTTCCTGGGGCTGATGGAAAAGCCAAAGGTAGAGTCCATTGACGGACTGTCTCCGGCCATTTCCATTGACCAGAAAACCACCTCTAAAAACCCGCGCTCCACAGTGGGAACCGTAACAGAAATTTATGACTATCTGCGCCTTTTGTATGCCAGGGTAGGGCATCCGCACTGTCCCATTTGCGGAAAAGAATTGTCCCATCAGACCATAGACCAGATTGTAGATCAGGTATTATCTCTGCCGGAGGGCAGTAAAATTCAGGTAATGGCGCCTATTGCCAGAGGAAAAAAGGGCACTTATGCCAAAGACCTGGAAAAAGCCGCCAAGTCCGGTTACGTGCGTGCCCGGATTGACGGGGAGATCCATGACCTGAGTGAAAAAATTACCTTAAATAAAAATCAGAAACACACCATTGAAATTGTGGTAGACCGCTTAGTGGTCAAAGACAGTATTAGAAGCCGTCTTGCAGATTCGGTAGAAACTGCTTTAAAGCTGACGGAAGGTGTCCTGCTGGTCAACGTCATTGACGGGGAAGACATGGTCTTCTCCGAACAGTTTGCCTGCCCGGAACACGGTACCCTGAAAATGGATGAACTGGCTCCACGGATGTTTTCCTTCAACAATCCGTTTGGCGCCTGTCCGGACTGCGCCGGTCTTGGCTTTTATGAGCAGATTGACGAAGACCTGATTATGCCGGACAAAAGCCTTTCCATTCGGGAAGGTGGTATTCAGGCGCCCGGCTGGACCAAAACCGAAGGCGGCACCATTGCGGAAATGTATTATGACGGAGTGGCCAACCACTACGGCTTTTCCATAGACGTCCCAATCAAGGACATGAAGCGGAAGGATCTGGAAAAAATTCTGTACGGTTCCGGCAAGGACCGGGTAGAGTTTTCCAGAAAGACCACCTTCAGTGACAGCACCTGGGCCTGTCGCTTTGAAGGCGTCATTCCCAATCTGGAACGGAAGTTCCGTGACACGTCCTCTGAATATTCCAAGCGTTCCATTGAACAGCTGATGGCACGGCATGCCTGCGCCTCCTGTGGAGGAAAACGGCTTCGCCCGGAATCTTTGGCAGTTACGGTCGGCGGATTAAATATTGATGAGCTGACCCGCTTGTCCGTTCGGAAAGAACTGGAGTTCTTTGAACAGTTACAGCTGACGGAACGGGAAAGCATTATTGCAGAACTCATTTTAAAAGAAATTAAATCCCGTCTGCAGTTTCTGTGCAGTGTGGGTCTGGATTATTTGGATCTGGCCCGCAGCGCCGGTAGTTTGTCCGGCGGGGAAAGCCAGCGGATTCGCCTGGCCACCCAGATTGGCTCTTCCTTAATGGGCGTTCTTTATATTCTGGATGAGCCCAGCATCGGCCTTCACCAAAAAGATAATGAAATGCTAATCCACACCTTGGAAAAGCTGCGGGATCTGGGCAACACATTAATTGTGGTAGAGCATGATGAAGAAACCATGCTGGCCGCAGACTACATTGTAGACATCGGTCCCGGTGCCGGTATTCACGGTGGGGAAGTGGTCTGTGCCGGAACGCCACTGGAAATTATGAATTGCAAAAATTCCATTACCGGACAATACCTAAAAGGGGAACGGTCCATTCCGGTTCCGACAGAACGCCGAAAGGGAAATGGCAACTTCCTAAAGGTAACCGGTGCTACAGAGCATAACCTGAAAAATGTGAATGTTTCCATTCCTTTAGGAACATTTACCTGCGTTACAGGCGTATCCGGATCTGGGAAATCAAGCCTGGTAAATGAAATTATCTATAAAACCCTGGTAAGGGATCTGAATCGCGCAAAATCATACCCGGGCAAATGCAAGAAGATTACCGGCCTGGAGCATTTGGACAAGGTCATTAACATTGACCAGTCTCCCATTGGCAGAACGCCGCGCTCCAATCCGGCTACTTACACCAACCTGTTCAATGACATCCGTGCGCTGTTTGCCAGTACGCAGGATGCCAAAGTGCGGGGTTATTCTGCCGGGCGATTCAGCTTTAATGTCAAAGGCGGCCGCTGCGAGGCCTGCCAGGGTGACGGTATTGTCAAAATAGAAATGCACTTCCTGGCAGATGTTTACGTTAAGTGTGATGTCTGTGGCGGGGCCCGGTACAATCGGGAAACGCTGGAAATTAAATACCGTGGCAAGAACATTGCGGAAGTGTTGGACATGACCATAGACGAAGCCTGTGACTTCTTTTCCGCAGTTCCTAAAATTTATAACCGCCTGCTGACCTTACGGGATGTGGGTCTGGGTTATGTTAAATTAGGGCAAAGCGCAACCACCCTGTCCGGCGGCGAAGCGCAGCGCGTGAAGCTGGCCACGGAGCTTTCCAAGCGTTCCACCGGCAAAACCATTTATATTCTGGACGAGCCGACCACTGGTCTGCATACTGCCGATGTGCATAAGCTTTTGGAAGTGCTGCAGAAGTTGGTAGACCAGGGCAATACGGTTCTGGTTATTGAACACAATCTGGATGTCATTAAGACAGCAGATTACTTAATAGACCTGGGTCCGGACGGCGGAGATAACGGCGGTACGGTTGTAGCCACCGGCACACCGGAACAGGTGGCAAAGTGTGAAACGTCTTACACGGGACAGTATTTGAAGAAACTGCTTTCCAAAACATAATTGATTAACTACCTTAGGAGAAAGAAATGAAAATCCAACTTTCCGATCATTTTACTTACAAGAAGCTGGCAAGATTCGTTCTTCCATCCATTGTGATGATGGCCTTCAGCTCTATCTACGGCATGGTTGACGGCCTGTTTGTTTCCTGGTATGCAGGCAAAACGGCCTTTGCATCCCTAAACCTGGTTATGCCGTTTATTATGATTATCGGCGGAATGGGCTTTATGGTTGGTACCGGCGGTACGGCCCTGGTTTCCAAGATTATGGGAGAAGGGGATCGGAAACGGGCAAACGAAGTCTTTTCCATGATGATTTTATTTGGCACAGCGCTGGGTATTGTTTTATCCATTCTGGGTTTTACCTTTATGCCGCAGGTGGTTACTTTTCTGAATGCTACACCGGAAATGTATGATGACTCAGTTTTGTATGGACGGGTCAATCTGGCATTTGTTGTGTTCTTTATGCTGCAAAATATTTTCCAAAGCTTTTGTGTGGCAGCGGAAAAGCCCAAGCTTGGGCTACTGGCCACGGTGTTTGCCGGTGTTTCCAATATGATTGGGGATGCTATTTTTGTAGCGGTTCTGGATAAGGGAGTGGCGGGCGCCGCCCTGGCTACCGGTCTGTCCCAGATCGTCGGCGCAGGTATCCCAATGGCGTACTTCCTTTTCAACAAGAACGGTATTTTAAAGCTGCGGTTCAAAGCACTGGAGTGGAAGCCCATTTTGTCCGCCTGCTTTAATGGCTTTTCCGAATTTGTCGGCAACATTTCCAGTAGTATTGTCGGTATGCTGTATAACTTCCAGCTTTTAAAATACATTGGAGAAAACGGTGTTTCCGCTTATGGCGTTATTATGTACGTGCAGTTTTTATTTATTGCATTGTACTTCGGCTACGCCATTGGTGTGGGACCCCTGGTCAGCTACAACTATGGCTCCCAGAACATCCCGGAACTGCAGAATCTGTTCCGGAAAAGCATTAAAATCATGCTGTGCGCCGGCGTTTTATTGGTAGCCACGGCAGAGCTGGCGGCGCCGCTCCTTGCCAAGGTCTTTGTCGGTTATGACTCCGAACTTCACGCCTTAACTACCTATGCATTCCGCATTTACAGCATGAGCTTATTGTTTGCCGGTATGAACATTTACACGTCTGCCTTGTTTACAGCTCTGAACAACGGAAAAATTTCGGCCATTTCCGCCGTTATGCGTTCCCTGGTATTCCAGGCATCTGCTGTTTTAACCATTCCGCTCATCATCGGGGTAGAGGGAATCTGGTTCTCCAATATTTTTGCCGAATGCGGCTGCTTACTGGTCAACCTTTGCTTCCTGTTCCATTTCCGGAAGCAATACCATTATTGCTAAGTATTGTCAAAAAAAGAAATGTGCAAAACCGCCCGGATAAATTGCATTTTAGGGCGGTTTCCCGTATACTCTTTTTAAAGAAATTTTACGGTTAAATGAGGGAGTGCATAAGTGGAAAAAAAAGCGGTAATTACGTTAAAAGATATTTCAGTGGCCTTTGACGGAGAGCCGATTCTGAATAACCTGAACCTGGAAATTAAAGATGGTGAATTTGTTACCTTTTTAGGACCGTCCGGTTGTGGGAAAACCACAACCCTTCGGATTATTGCAGGCTTTCAGGAACCGGATTCCGGAGAAGTCCTTTTTGGTAATAAAAGGATGAATGGTGTTCCTGCCCACAAGAGGCCGGTGAACACCATTTTTCAGCGTTATGCTTTGTTCCCGCACCTGAACGTTTATGAAAACATTGCGTTTGGTTTGCGCTTAAAGAAGTGGAAGGAAGCTGCCATCAAAGAAAAGGTGTCTGAACTGCTGGCACTGGTAGACCTGAAAGGCTTTGACCGGCGGTCCATAGACTCCTTATCCGGCGGCCAACAGCAGCGTGTGGCCATTGCCAGAGCCCTGGCAGTGGACCCGGAGGTGCTGTTGCTGGACGAACCTCTTGGCGCCTTGGATCTGAAGCTGCGCAAGGACATGCAGGTAGAACTGAAAAATATCCAGCAGCGCCTGGGTATCACTTTTATTTACGTAACCCATGACCAGGAAGAGGCCCTGTCCATGTCGGATAAGGTCGTTGTCATGGACCGCGGTGAAATTCAACAGATTGGTTCTCCCATAGACATTTACAATGAACCGGCCAATGCGTTTGTGGCTGACTTCATTGGGGAATCCAACATTCTGGACGGCGTTATGCTGACAGATGAAAAGGTTCGCTTCCACGGCGTTACCTTTGACTGTGTAGACCGTGGTTTTGCTAAAAACCAGCCGGTAGACGTTGTTATCCGTCCGGAAGACGTAGACGTAGTTCCGGAAGAAGAGGGCATGCTGAAGGGCACGGTTACCAGCGTTACCTTTAAGGGTGTCCACTTTGAAATCTTAGTAGATATTGACGGCTTTATCTGGATGATTCAGTCTACGGACTATCAGAAGGCCGGGGACAAAATCGGTATCCAGATTAAACCGGATGAAATTCATGTTATGGCCAAGTCCAAGTATTCCGGTGTCTTCGGAGACTACTCCAGCTTCTCGGATGAAATGGACTTTATCAGTGACTCTGAAGTGGATCTGACCGAAGTAGACATTGAAGAGCTGGAATTTGAAGAAGCTTCCCAGGAACAGGCAGAAGAGGAGGCAGATCATGAATAAGAAAACGGCCACCGCCATAACGGCACCGTATGCTTTGTGGATGGCTGTTTTCATTGTGGTCCCGCTCCTGATTGTTGCCTATTACGCACTGACAGACTCCAGCGGTGCCTTTTCCCTTGAAAATATCAGCAATCTGTCCCTTTATACGGATACTATCTTCCGCTCTATCTGGTTCGGCCTGCTTGCCACCATTCTTTCTCTGGTGGTAGCGTACCCGCTTGCGTATTTCTTTTCCAAGTGCAGAGCCGGTACTCAGAGTATGCTGATTATGCTGGTTATGATTCCCATGTGGATGAACTTTATCCTGCGGACCTACTCCATCATGGTCCTGATTGAAAATACGGGAATTATTAATACCTTCCTGACGGATTTAGGGCTGCCTCGCCTGCATTTAATCAACACCTCCGGCGCTGTTATTTTCGGCATGGTGTACAACTACATTCCGTTTATGATTTTGCCGCTGTACACGGCCATGACCAAGCTGGACCGGAAGCACATTGAAGCGGCCAGGGACCTTGGGGCCAACGGGTATCAGATTTTATCCAAAGTCATGATTCCATTGACCAAATCCGGTATTATTTCCGGCATTACCATGGTCTTTGTTCCGTCTGTTTCCACGTTCTACATTTCCCAGAAGCTGGGTGGCGGTAAGTACACCCTGATTGGGGACGTTATTGAAATGCAATTCCAGACTGCATACAACTACCATCTGGGCGCTTCCATTTCTTTGCTCCTGATGGTCTTCATTTTGGTTTGCCTGGCAGTCATGAACCGCTTCGGCAACACAGAGGATGGGGGTGTCATGCTGTAATGAAGAATAAGTTAAGTGTAACCGGAAAAATTTATATCCTGATTTTTTTCCTGATTCTGTATATTCCCATTGCCGTGCTCATCCTGTTTTCGTTTAACAGCATTAACAGTACTTCTGTGTTTGGTGGGTTCTCTGTACACTGGTACCAGGAACTGGCTAAGGATGCTGCCACAAAGGTTGCTTTCCGCAACACTTTGGTACTGGCACTGGCATCTTCTGCCATTTCTACTGTTTTCGGCACCATCTTTTCCGTTGGGTACCATTATTCCAAAGCAAAGCACTACAAGGGGTTGCTCATGACCACCAACAATATTCCGCTGATGAATCCGGATATTGTTACCGGTATCTCCATGATGCTCTTGTTTGTTTTCTTTGGTGCGCTTATTCAAAAATCCGGCGTGCTAAATTTCTGGACGCTGCTGATTGCGCATATTACCTTTCAGATGCCCTATGTCATCCTGAACATTTTGCCGCGGTTCCGGCAGATGGACAAGTATTTGGTAGAGGCGGCAGAAGATCTGGGCTGCACAGCCACGCAGGCCTTCTTTAAGGTTGCCCTGCCACAGATTAAATCCGGCATTATTTCCGGTGCCATTATGGCATTTACCTTATCCTTGGATGACTTTGTTATTTCCTACTTTGTCAGCGGACCGGATTTCCAGACGTTGCCAATCCGGATTTACTCCATGACCAAAAAGCGGGTTACTCCGGACATGTATGCCTTGTCCACGCTCATTTTTGTGGTTATGTTCCTGTTACTGATTGTTATCAACGTTATTGAAAACAGGGAAGAGGCCAAGCAGAAGAACCTGCAGAAGGCCTTCCGTGGCAGAAAGGGGCGTGCTAAATGAAAAAGTTTTTTGCCGTGCTGCTGACTTTGGTTTGCTGCTGCGCCGTTTTGCTTCTCCCGGCTTCTGCCGCCTCCATTCAGGATTACCCCATAGACGAAGAGTACTATAAGGACAATCCGTACCGCGGCACCACGCTGAACGTGTACAACTGGGGCGAATACATTTCGGATGGCTCCGAAGACACCCTTGACGTCAATGCCTATTTTGAAGAGCTGACCGGTATCAAAATCAATTACACCAACTTTGACTCCAATGAAGACATGTACGCCAAAGTAAAAAGCGGTGGCGCCAATTATGACGTAGTGTTCCCGTCTGACTACATGATTGAACGCATGCGAAACGAAGACATGCTGGTCAAGCTGGACTATAACAATATTCCAAACTACGCCAAGTACATTGACAGCAAATATAAGGGCCTGTATTACGATGAAAACGAAGAATACACCGTTCCCTACAATGTCGGCTATGTTGCCCTGATTTACAACACCAAACTGGTAAAGGAAGTTCCCACTTCCTGGAGCGTTCTCTGGGATGAAGACTACGCCGGACAAATTCTGATGTTCAACAACGCCAGAGACGGCTTTGGCATTGCCATGTCTTACCTGGGTCTGGATTACAACACTACGGATCCGGAGGACTGGGAAAAGGCATATCAGGCACTGGTGGAACAAAAGCCACTGGTTCGCTCCTATGTCATGGACGAAGTATTCAACATTATGGAAAGCGGAGCAGCCGCCATGGCACCGTATTACGTAGGGGACTACTTCGTTATGGCCGAAAACAACCCGGATCTGGCCGTTGCATTCCCGGAAGAGGGGGCCAACATCTTTGTAGACGCGGCCTGCATTCCCAACACTACCCAGAACCAGGGTGCCGCAGAGCTTTATATCAATTTCCTCTGCGAGCCACAAATTGCCCTTGCTAATGCGGAAACCATTTGTTACGCAAGCCCGAATACGGCAGTGGTCAATGCGGAAGAATACACGTTTTATCAAAACACAACGTTATATCCGGAAGATGAAAGCCTGATGGAAAAATATCAGTACTTCCATAATCTGGATTCGGATACCCTGTCCCTGATGACCCAGCTCTGGTCTGACTTGAAGGTAGAGGGAATACAAAATAAATCCACCTATATAGGACTGGGTATTTTCCTTGCTTTAGCCATCAGCTACGCCATTTATGCGTTTGCCCGGAAAAAGCGGCGGGAAAAGTATTATGATTAACGAAATTCTTTAGAATTCCATTGACAGCAGGCAGTTCTATCAGTATAATTATGAATGTTGCGCAAGGGAAATATCCCTTACCAGCATGCGAGAGTGGCGGAATCGGCAGACGCGCACGTTTGAGGGGCGTGTGGGGTGACTCGTACGGGTTCAAGTCCCGTCTCTCGCACCAGGAAAAGGACTTTCGTATGAAAGTCCTTTTTTTCTACCTATTGGTAACAGCATCTTTTTCCAGCGGTTCCAGAAGATGGCTCATTTAAAATAGTAATTACACTTTTAGAGGTAACTGTATGAGAATATCTGTAAATTACGATAACGGACAAATTTTTCAGCACTTTGGTCGTACCAAGCTGTTTAAGCTTTATGATATAGAAGATGGAAAGATTGTAAATACCAAACTGCTTATTGGTGCAGCGGAAGGTCACGGTGCACTTTCCAAACAGCTGAAGGAGAACCATGTTGATGTTGCCATCTGCGGCGGCCTGGGAACAGGAATGCTAAATGCGCTGGAAGCGGCCGGAATAAAGGTTTGCGCAAATGTCAGCGGAAATGCAGATGATGCCGTTGCAGCATACCTTAACGGCACCTTGAAGTATTCAAAAGAAGCTCATTCCTGCAGCGGACATCATCATTAACCGTTTTTTTAGATGAGGTGAAAGTGAAAGAAAAATGGAATTATCTAAAATTGAGAAAAACGGTATTGTCTGCGCCGTTGTAAATAGTGAAACTTTGGTCATTACGGATGCGCAATCCGCTTTGGATGTGCTGATGTCTGCCAAGTACG
>CAVFBE010000066.1:0-24194 GCA_963620745.1 Muribaculaceae bacterium
GTCCAAGGAAGATTGGATTTTGGAGCACGTGGAGCAGGTGCAGAAGCAGAGTGCCCGGACGCAGCTTCGGTATGAGGACGGGGATGAAATTCCGGTTTGGGGCAGGAAGTATCGTTTGACCGTACGGACGGATTCCTCTTCCCGGCGATTCAGCCTGACTCTTTCTCCGGAGCCCTCCACAAAGGATTACTTTGTGGGAGAAGCGGTGGTTGGCGAAGCGGTGGCGGCCGTTGGTGCTGCAGAAGTTGCCGTTGGTGCTGCAGAAACAGCCGTTGGGGAGGCGGTGCTGACGATGCCGGAAGGGGCAACCGCGGCGCAAAAAGAAGCGTTCTTTTTGCGCTGGTATCGGCAGCAGACAGAGGCCCGTCTAACTGTACTGGTTCCCGAGTGGATGGCTTACACGGGCCTGACGTGCGCCGGCTGGAATGTCCGGCAATACCGCGCCCGCTGGGGTTGCTGTAATACAAGGACTAAGGAACTGACCTTTCACGCTCAGTTGTCCCGCTATCCGCAACGGTGCTTAGAGTATGTCATTATGCATGAGCTCTGCCATACGGTCATTCCCAACCATGGGAAAGAGTTCCATGCATTGGAAAGTAAGTATATGCCGGAATGGAAACAGATTCGGAAGGAGTTGAATGGTCAGATATGAATACTGCAGAAAAAATAAGACAGCTACAGGATATTTTGGATCAGGCCCAAAGCGTGGTTTTCTTTACCGGAGCGGGCGTGTCCACGGACAGCGGGATTCCGGACTTCCGGTCCCGGGACGGCTTGTATGCGCAGACCTATGATTTTCCGCCGGAGGAAATCATTTCCCATCACTTCTTTTTGCAGAATCCGGAAGAGTTTTACCGGTTTTACCGGGATAAAATGCTGCATTTAGAGGCAAAGCCCAATGCAGTGCATTGCTTTATTGCTGACATGGAAAAGAGCGGAAAATCATTGGGCGTGGTAACCCAGAACATTGACGGCCTCCACCAGAAGGCCGGTTCCGAAAAGGTATATGAACTGCACGGCTCGGTGCTGCGCAATTACTGCCGGCGGTGTGGCACAGCCTACTCCGCGGAGTGGATTGCGCAGACAACCGGCGTACCGCACTGCACGAAGTGCAGCGGAACGGTGAAACCGGACGTGGTGTTATATGAAGAAGGCCTTTCGGAACAGGTTCTGCAGGAGGCCGTCACCGCCATCCGCAGTGCAGACGTCATGGTTGTGCTTGGCACTTCTTTGGTGGTTTACCCGGCAGCCGGATTGCTCCGTTATTTTAACGGTTCCCACCTGGTTCTGATCAACCGTGACGCAACGCCAATGGATGACCAGGCAGACCTTGTCATTCATGAACGCTTTGCCCAGGTGTTCCCACAGCTGCATGTTTAATGGTTTGCATTTATTCCCTTTTGTTTCGTGTAAAAGAGGGGAAAAGCTGATAGAATGGAACTGTACGTCAGACGTAACCAAAAATGTAAAAAACCAAAAACCGAAACACGATTTGAGGTAACCAACATGAAAGTACTCCTACTGTCCAACGGAACCGGTGGCGGACATAATTCAGCCGCCCTTGCCCTAAAAGAAGAGTTTCAGAAGCAAGGCCACGAAGCCGTCATGATTGACCCGTTTTCCCTGAAAGGAAAGCATCTGGGGAAGCTGACCAGCACCATTATCAATCAGACCTATATTAAAAGTGTGCAAAGAATTCCGAAGGTATTCGGCTTCTTTTATCATTGCGGCGAGTTACTTGGTAAATATATTAAGGACGGACCCATCCGTACCCCGGTTTACTATAGCAACTACACTATGGCAGAACGGCTGTATAAGTACATTCGGAAAGAGCAGTTTGACGCCATCCTTTGTACCCATCCGTATCCCAGTGAAATGCTGGCAGCCATTCATGCCAGGGACCATCACATTCCGCCAACCTTCTGGATTTCTACAGATTACCACTGCATCCCGTTAACAAGGGAAAGCCAGGCGGACAACTATATCATTGCATCGCCTGACTTATTGGAAGAATATGTCAGCTACGGCATTCCGGAATACAAGCTGTACCCAATCGGCATTCCGGTCAAGAAGGAGTTCCGCACGGAAATGACCAAGGCGGAGGCGCGGGAAGCGCTGGGCCTGGAACAGGACAAACGCTACATTATGATTTCCGGCGGCTCGGTCGGGTCCGGCAAACTGCTGGAAAGCGTGGCGCTGATGGCAGGCCGTTTCCTGATTGACAGTAACGTTTCCATTATTGCCATCTGCGGCTCCAACGGATTCCTGTACAAGCAAATGAAGAAGCTGTTTTCCGGTAAAGTAATCCTGATGGAACACACAGACCGCATGGCAGAATATATGATTGCCGCAGATGTGGTTATTACCAAGCCGGGCGGACTGTCTTCCACCGAAGCCGCAGCCCTTGGAAAGCCCATTGTCTTTATCAGCCCCATCCCGGGCGGCTTGGAAATCTTAAATATCGGCTTCTTCCAGGAACATGGCATGGCCTTGTATGCCAAGAACATTAATCTGGATCTGCTGGAATGCTTAAAGCAGATAAAGGATCCGGACCTGACAGCCGATATGATTGCCAACCAAAAGAAATACATTAACCGTGACGCTGCCACAGACATTGTTACACTGGTAGAAGAAAAGGTGAACTGCGGTGCGCATTTCCGCGCCGACCGCTCCCGCCGCCTCCACGGCTAAGCCCTCCGCTTTGCCACCTCTTTGGCAAACCGCCATAATAGGTGGCTTATGCATAGCAACTACACGATAGCAACTCTTGTTGGACCGCAAATTGGAAAGCCCTTTCCGGTTTGCGGTCCAATTTTTATTTCGTGTGGCAAATCAGCAGTCCATTGATAGTTTGCCACCAGAATTCCACTTACGTGTGGCAAACAAAGTAGTACCACTGAATTTGCCACACAATATAGCAACCGCTGGCCAGGCCCTGGTTGCGCCAGCCTTAATCGTGTGGCAAATCAGCAGTGCCTTGTTAGTTTGCCACCAGAATTTCACTTTTGTGTGGCAAACAAAGTAGTATCACCGAATTTGCCACACAATACAGCAACCGCCGGCCAGGCCCTGGTTGCGCCAAGCCTGATCGTGTGGCAAATCAGCAGTCCCTTGCAAGTTTGCCACACGAATTTCATTTCCGTGTGGCAAACAAAGTAGTAGCACCGAATTTGCCACACAATACAGCAACCGCCAGCCAGTCGCTGGCTGAGCCAGCCTTAATCGTGTGGCAAATCAGCAGTGCCTTGTTAGTTTGCCACCAGAATTTCACTTTTGTGTGGCAAACAAAGTAGTATCACCGAATTTGCCACACAATACAGCAACCGCCGGCCAGGCCCTGGTTGCGCCAAGCCTGATCGTGTGGCAAATCAGCAGTCCCTTGCAAGTTTGCCACACGAATTTCATTTCCGTGTGGCAAACAAAGTAGTAGCACCGAATTTGCCACACAATATGGCAACCGCCGGCCAGGCCCTGGCTGTGCCACCTTTGCTGTAAAAAGATAGGTAGATAAACCCGAGTCCTATCAAGGCTATTGTGATAATCCAGGAGACCGGAAATGCGCGGTATAGCATGGGGAGGGTAGGACTGGCCCGGAATACCGTATAAATCCAGACAATGCGGAACACACAGGTCCCTACCATAGTGCTGACAGCCGGATAGAGTGCATGTCCGCTACCTCGCAGAACACCCGCAGGTATTTCATAGAAATTGCAAAGCGGCTCAAACAGCAAAATGCACAGGATCCGCACACCGGCACTTTCCACTACTACGGGATCTGCTGTAAACATGCCGGAAAAGGAATTTCGAAACAGACAGATAAGAAATATCGGAATAGAACTGCACAGGGTAGATAAGCCCAGACACAGCAAAAAAATGCGTCTGCATCGGGTTCTTTGCCCAGCCGCGTAATTCTGGCTGGTGAAGGTTGTTGCTGTCTGTCCAAATGCCGTGATAATGTAATACGTAAAATATTCGAAGTTCATGGCAATGGTGCTTCCGGCAATGGCGGCTTCCCCGAAGCGGTTGATTGACGACTGCACAAAGATATTGGCAAAGCAAAACACCGCACCCTGCACAGCGGCTGGAATACTGGTTTTCAGAATGTTCCATGCAGTCCGCAGAGCAAATTCTGATCTGCGGAAAGTAAGAGGAATCATTTTGTCACATACCAGGCGATACAGCACTATAAGCGCAGAAAGCAGAGTAGCAATATCGGTGGCAATTGCAACCCCGGCAACCCCCATACGGAACACAATTACAAAAAGCAGGTTAAGTCCGATGTTTGCAATTCCCGAAATCAGTAAGGCAAGAAATGGATAACGACTGTCTCCGCGAGCCCTTAATGCGGCGGAACCAAAGTCATATAACAGTAAAAATGGATAGCCCAGCATGTAGATTTGCAGATACTGTTTTGCGTCCTCAAAAATGCCGGATGGCGTTTGAATGAGCTGAAGCAGCGGGGCTGCTGTAACCTGCCCCAAAAGCAGACCAAAGATACCAACCAGGCATGCCAGGAGCATAGATGTCTGTATGACGGCAGGTACTTTAGCTATCTTGTTCTGCCCAATATAATTTGCAATCAGGATATTTACACCAATGGACAAGCCGGAGGAGATGGTAACAATCAGCGCAATAATTTCCGTGTTTGTTCCTACCGCTGCAAGTGCATTCTGGTTTCCAAAATAACCTACAACGGCAGTATCCGCAGCATTAAACAATTGCTGAACCATACTGCTCAAAGCAATGGGAAGCGTAAAAAGTAGTAACTTTCCGGTCAATGACCCGTGCAACATATCTATATCTGCAGTTTTTAAACTCATATTTTCCCGCTCCTGAATCCGTTTTGCAATATCATACAAGAAGACGTAAAATATGAAAAACGAATATAATAGATAATAAAAATCGAAGAATGGAATGGATAAGAAATGGAAAATCCTTTATTGAAATATCTTGCTTTTGTAAAAACGGTAGAGCAGGGCAGCTTTACCCGTGCGGCAAGGGAACTGGATTACGCGCAGTCTTCCGTCAGCAAGATGGTTGCAGATTTGGAAAATGAATGGGGCATGACACTGTTAGAACGGAGTAAAAACGGGGTCTGTTTGACTTCTGCCGGGGAGCAGGTCTTGCCGCTTCTGCGTAAGATTCTGAGTGATCATCAGGAATTGGAGGGACAGATCTGCCGAATGAACGGGATAGAGTCCGGGGTGGTTCGCATTGGTACCTTTGCCAGTGTAGCAATCAACTGGCTTCCGAATATCTTTGCTGTCCTGCAAAAGGATTATCCGGGAATAGAATATGAAATTTTGCTTGGAGATTATAATGAGGTAGAGCAATGGATTAAGGAGGGGCGTGTGGATTGCGGCTTTTTGCGCCTTCCTACCGCTTCCCGGTTTGATACAATTTTACTGAAACAGGATGAATACAAACTGGTACTTCCGGCAGGACACCGCCTTGCCGAAAAAGAAACAGTTGCCATTGAACGTTTGCGTAACGAACCCTTTCTACTGTTGGAACATGGCGGAAAAACGGAAGTTTCGGACCTGTTGGAACAGTCCCATGTGCAACCGGATATTCGCTTTACCACATGGGAGGATTATGCAATTATGGCAATGGTGGAAAAGGGGATGGGGATCAGCATTCTGCCTGAAATGATTTTGCAACGGATTCCGTATCAAGTGGAAATCCGCTCCCTGCAAAAACCTTATTACCGGTCAATTGGTCTGGCAGTCAAAAATCAAAAGCATATTACGCCGGTTGTAGAAAAATTCATTGAGTATCTGCCTTTTCGGGATGCTCAATAAAGAAGGCCCCACGCAGGTGGGGCCTTCTTGTAAGCAGAAACCCCCGCGTTGCACGCGGGGGTTCGGTTATGCTTGTGGTTTACGACTGGGCAGGGGCAGCAAGGAGGCCGTCTATGAGTTGACGGGCAATGCGGGCGGAGCGGCCGCCGCGCTCCAGAGCGAAGCGTTCGGCCAGCAGGTCCAGTTCCTCCTGCGGCATGGCAATGCCGTTTTCTTCTGCCAGGTAGTGCACAATATGAAGGAAAGTTTCTTTGTTGGGCTTGGAGAAGGTAATGTGAATTCCAAAGCGTTCTGACAGGGAGATTAACTCCTGAATGGTGTCATTTCTATGGATATCATCGCCTTCCCGGTCAGAGAAGGTTTCCTTAATAATGTGGCGACGGTTACTGGTGGCATAAATAACCACGTTGCCGGACTTGGCGGTAACAGAGCCTTCCAGAACAGCTTTCAAAGCATTGAAGTTGTCATCATCCTTTAAGAAGGAAAGGTCATCTATAAACAGGACAAACTTCAAAGGATTGCTTGCAAGGTCGTCTAAAATCTTCGGAATGGCCTGTAACTGGTTCTTTCGTACTTCAATAATACGAAGACCTTCCTGGTACAGTTCATTGCCGATAGCCTTGACTGTGGAGGATTTGCCGGTGCCGGCATCTCCGGTCAGAAGAATGTTGGCGGCCGGTTTCCCGTCCAACAACGCCTTGGTGTTGTCCAGGATAATCTTCCGTTCCCGTTCGTAGTCTATCAGATCAGTTAGTCTAGTTTGATCCGGGTGCTGAACAGGAACAATGTGGTCCTGTTCATCCACATAGAACATCCGGTTCTTGGCATAGATGCCGTAACCGTATTTACCAATGTTGGCCGTGCGATGCAGATAATGCTCTTTTACATGAAAGGCTTCCGTGGCAAACGCCGGCAAAAGATCCTGATTGTAAAGGGCTTCTCCTAATTCCTGACAAAGGGCTTCTTTGGTTAAATCCGAAACCTCTTGCAGGGTTTGCAGCTCCGTTAAAAGGGCAGAGGAGAGGTATTCCGGTACCGCATCCTTTTTGCCGATGGTCTGCACGTAAATGTTACTGCTGTCATCACAAAGGGATTTTACATGGTTGCTGATATTGCCGCCGTTTGCCTGATAAAGCGCAGCCACAAACCCGGCATACGCCGAGTTTGTGGGCTCTTCTAAAAGAACGCTTAAAGCAGAAATGACGGGATCCGTCAGCAGGTCTCTGAAAATACAGAGAGTATCCAGCTTTTCTTTTAATCCGTTCATATCAGTTTAAAATTGCTCCTGATGCGCCACCGGATACCAGTGCGGCATACCGCTTCAGATAACCGGACAGCTCTTTGGTTTTCGGTACGAAGTTCTTCATGCGCTCCTGCAGAACAGCTTCGTCCACTTTCAGTTCAATAGTATTTTCCGGGATATTAATGCTGATAATATCTCCTTCTTCTACCACGCCGATCAGTCCGCCGGAGGCGGCTTCCGGAGTAATGTGGCCGACGCAGGCCCCGCGGGTTGCGCCGCTGAACCGACCGTCCGTAATCAGCGCAACGCTGTTACCAAGACCCATACCCATAATGGCGGAGGTCGGGTTCAGCATTTCGCGCATGCCCGGGCCGCCCTTCGGGCCTTCGTAGCGGATAACCACTACATCGCCCGCAACAATTTTACCTGCGTTGATGGCCGCCTGGGCGTCCTCTTCACAGTCAAAGACACGGGCCGGTCCTTCGTGTACCAGCATTTCCGGCAGTACGGCTGCACGTTTTACAACGCTGCCTTCCGGAGCAAGGTTGCCCTTCAGAACTGCAATGCCGCCGGTTTCACTGTACGGATTGTCAATTGGACGGATAATTTCCGGATCCAGATTCAGACAGCCTGCAATGTTTTCGCCGATGGTCTTGCCGGTTACGGTCATGCAGTCGGTATGCAGCAGGTTCTTCTTGGTCAGCTCGTTCATGACGGCGTAAACACCGCCGGCTTCATTCAGGTCTTCCATATAGGTACGGCCGGCAGGAGCCAGATGACAAAGGTTCGGTGTTTTGGCACTGATTTCATTGGCAATATCCAGGTTCAGGTCTACTTCACATTCATGTGCAATAGCCGGAAGGTGGAGCATGCTGTTGGTGGAACAACCCAAAGCCATATCTACGGTCAGGGCGTTCATCAGTGCTTCTTTGGTCATGATGTCACGCGGACGGATATCTTTCTTAACCAGGTCCATAACTGCCATACCGGCGTGCTTTGCCAGCTCCAGACGGGCGGAGTAAACGGCAGGAATAGTACCGTTTCCACGTAGGCCCATGCCCAGGGCTTCGGTCAGACAGTTCATAGAGTTAGCGGTATACATACCGGAGCAGGAACCGCAGGTTGGGCAGGTCTTGCATTCAAACTCTTTCAGCTGTTCGTCGGACAGTTTGCCTGCATTGTAGGAGCCTACGGCTTCAAACATGCTGGAAAGGCTGGTCTTCTTGCCGTCAACCCGTCCGGCCAGCATGGGTCCGCCGCTGACAAAAACGGTGGGGACGTTGACTCTGGCTGCTGCCATCAGCAGGCCCGGAACGTTTTTGTCACAGTTCGGTACCATGACCAGGCCGTCAAAGCCGTGGGCCAGGGCCATTGCTTCCGTGGAATCGGCAATCAGGTCTCTGGTAACCAGAGAATACTTCATGCCGATGTGCCCCATGGCAATACCGTCACAGACGGCAATGGCAGGGAAAACAATAGGCGTGCCGCCTGCCATTGCAACACCGAGTTTGACTGCTTCCACAATCTTGTCGATGTTCATGTGACCCGGAACAATTTCATTATAGGAGCTGACAATGCCGATTAACGGACGGGACTGTTCTTCTTCTGTCAGTCCAAGTGCATGGAATAAGCTACGATGCGGTGCGTTCTGTACACCGGTTACAACCGATTCTTTTTTCTTCGGCATAGGAATACCTCCTTCAGTTCATACCATTAGTTGTTGATGAGTTTGTCTTCGTCGCTCCAGCTGTACAGCTTACGGATATCAGCGCCAACTGCTTCAGACGGATGTTCGGAAGCAAGCTTTCTCATGGCGTTGAAGTGTACCTGGCCGCCGGCGGAGGACATGTCAAGCAGGAAGTCTTTTGCAAAAGTACCGTCCTGGATGTTCTTCAGGATTTCCTTCATGGCCTTCTTGGTGTCAGCAGTAATGATCTTCGGGCCGGAGGTGTAGTCACCGTATTCAGCAGTGTTGGAGATAGAGTATCTCATGCCGGCAAAGCCGCTCTGATAAATCAGGTCAACAATCAGCTTCATTTCGTGAATGCATTCAAAGTAAGCATTCCGCGGGTCATAGCCTGCTTCTACCAGGGTTTCAAAGCCAGCCTGCATCAGGGCGCAAACGCCGCCGCAAAGAACAGCCTGTTCACCGAAGAGGTCGGTTTCAGTTTCCGTGCGGAAGGTAGTTTCCAGAACACCTGCGCGGGCACCGCCAATGCCAAGGGCATAAGCAAGGCCAAGATCCCAAGCGTCGCCGGTAGCATCCTGTTCAACGGCAATCAGGCAAGGAACGCCTTTGCCGGCCTGGTATTCGCTACGAACGGTGTGGCCCGGACCCTTCGGGGCAATCATGATAACGTTAACATCCTTCGGCGGCTTAATGCATCCGAAATGGATATTGAAGCCGTGTGCAAAAGCAAGGGTCTTGCCTGCAGTCAGGTTCGGTTCAATGGATTCTTTATAAAGAGCAGCCTGCTTCTCATCATTAATCAGAATCATGATGATGTCAGCAGCTTTGGCAGCTTCTGCGGAGGTCATAACTTTCAGACCCTGGGATTCTGCCTTGGCCCAGCTCTTGGAGCCTTCGTACAGACCAACAACAACATCAACGCCACTGTCCTTCAGGTTCAGGGCATGTGCGTGTCCCTGGGAGCCGTAACCGATAATTGCTACGGTCTTGCCGCTGAGTTTCTGCAAATCACAATCCTGTTGATAAAAAATTCTTGCCATAATAATTACCTCTTTCTTAATAATTATTTTTTATGGTTATAAATTTAAATTCTGTCGAAGCGTAGAGCTGCCCTTTTCAATGGAGGCAGTGCCGGAACGGCAGATTTCTAAAATGGTGAAGTCCCGCATCAGAGAAATAAACTCTTCCATTTTGGCGGCGGTGCCGACCAACCGGAACACAATGGAGTCACGGGAGTAGTTCCGGGTTTCTGCTTTGAAGGCCTCTGCAGCAGCCATGATGTCATCACGGTTGGCGGAGTCATTCTTGACTTTAATCAGCATAACTTCGCAGCTTAAGGAGTTTTCCGGGGTCAGTTCCTTAATGGAGTAGACATCCGGGAGTTTGTAAAGCTGGTTAATCAGCTGGTTCTTACCGTCTTCATCGCCGTCAAAACTGAAGGTCAGACGGGAGAGGGCGGGGGTTTCTGTTTCGCTGGCGGAAATAGAGCTGATATTAAACTGTCTTCTGCGGAACATGCTGGTTAGACGGTTCAGGACACCGAACTGGTTTCGTACCAGAACGGCTATGGTATAACGGGTCATGAGTCCACCTCCAACGAAGTAATAATATCATCCATACTGCCACCTGGCGGCAGCATTGGCAGAACAAATTCATCCTTGTCAATCTGACAATCAACAATGTACGGGCCCTGGCTCTGGAAGGCTCTGCCCAGGGCAGCATCCAGTTCTTCCGGTGTGGAAACCGCTTCTCCGTCTGCGCCGAAGGCTTTGGCAACGGCAACAAAATCGGTTTTGCGATTCAGCACTGTATTGGAATAGTGCTTGTCAAAGAACAGTGTCTGCCATTGACGAACCATACCAAGAACACCGTTATTCAGAACCAGAATGACCAGCGGTACGTTATATGTAACGGCAGTGGCCAGTTCCTGGATACACATACCAAAGCTACCATCACCACTGACCAGAACGGTGCGTTCTCCGGTGGCAAATGCGGTACCAATGGAAGCGCCGAAGCCGAATCCCATGGTGCCAAGTCCGCCGCTGGAGATAAATCGTCTGGGCTTCTGCAGGTGAATGTTCTGTGCCGTCCACATCTGGTGCTGTCCAACATCGGTGCAAACCGGGGTGTTGGGGCTCAGATGCTTATTCAGCGTCAGAATGGCATTCTTCGGAGTCATGGTAGTGCGGTGATCCGAGATGGCATCTTCCTTTTCTTTGAAGGCTTTTACGGTTGCCATCCACTCCGGCTTCTGATCCTCTTTTAACAGAGGAAGCAGTTTGGCAAGGGTCAGTTTTACATCGCCCCGCAGTCCGCAGGCTTCATTTACGGTCTTGTTTAATTCAGACCCATCCACGTCAATGTGGACAATTTTGGCATGCGGTGCAAATTTGCTACGGTCTCCGGTAACGCGGTCATTGAACCGGACGCCAAGGGAGATGATAAGGTCGGCGTTGTGCATGGCCATGGACGATGTGTAATGTCCGTGCATGCCCTGCATGCCGAGGAATCTTGGGGTGTCCGTCGGGAGGGCGGAGAGACCCATTAAAGAGCAGCCAATGGGGGCGTCAATTTTATTGGCCAGGGCAACCAGTTCGTCCTGTGCTTCGGAGATGGTAACACCGCCGCCGAAGTAAACGAACGGACGCTCTGCCGCATTGATAATTTCTGCAGCTTCTGCAATACGAATGTCTTTGGCTGCCTGCGGCGGTTCCTCTTTGACCGGTTTCCGCCGGGTGTATTCGCACATGGCAATCTGGACATCCTTCGGAATATCAATCAGGACCGGACCCGGTCTGCCGGACATGGCCAGAACAAAGGCCTGTCGGATGGTGTCAGCCAGATTTTCTACGGAGCCAACAAAGTAGTTGTGCTTGGTAATTGGCAGCGTAATACCAGTAATATCAATTTCCTGGAAGCTGTCGGTACCAATCTGGGAGGTTGGTACGTTGCCGCAAATGGCTACCATAGGAACGGAGTCCAGGTAAGCCGTTGCAATACCGGTAACCAGGTTGGTGGCACCCGGTCCGGAGGTGGAAATAACGACTCCGACCTTGCCGGTGGAACGGGCATATCCGTCTGCGGCATGAGCGGCACCCTGTTCGTGTGCCGTCAGGATGTGATTAATCTGATCCTGGTATTTGTACAGGCTGTCATACACATTAATGATCTGTCCGCCCGGATAACCGAAGACGGTGTCACAGCCCTGTTCAATTAAGGTTTCTACAAGAATATCTGCGCCGGAAAGAAGCATAATCCATTACTCCTTTCTTAAGTTCTGCAGAATCAAGTCTCCGCACTGCTTGCAGCCAACCTGTTCCTTGCCGGAACTCATAATGTCTGCGGTGCGGTATCCTGCATCCAGATAAGCGGAAACAGCCTGCTCAATGGCGTCTGCTTCTTCGCTCATGTCAAAACTATAGCGAAGCATCATGGCAGCCGAAAGAATGGTGCCGACCGGGTTGGCAAGATCCTGTCCGGCAATGTCCGGTGCAGAACCGTGGATGGGTTCATACAGGCCACAGGTGGTGGCGCCCAGACTGGAGGATGGAATCATGCCGATGGATCCGGTAATCATGGATGCTTCATCAGACAGAATGTCACCAAACATGTTTTCAGTAACAATAACATCAAACTGAGCCGGGTTCTTGACAATCTGCATGGCACAGTTATCTACCAGCATGTCAGACAACTCTACATCCGGATATTCTTCGGCGAGTTGGTGCATGGTTGCTTTCCAGAGTCTGCTGGAATCCAGAACGTTGCTCTTTTCTACGGAGCACAGCTTTTTATGACGCTTTCTTGCGGTTTCAAAGCCGATTCTTCCAATTCGCTCAATTTCGGATTTGCTGTATTTCAGAATGTCGGTGGCAGTGTCTCCTTCGGTTTTGTGTTCCCCGAAGTAAATGCCGCCGATCAGCTCACGGACAATAATGAAGTCAATTCCCTGTTCTACAATGGAGGGTTTTAATGGGGAGGCTTCCGCCAACTGCGGCCAAATCTTGGCCGGACGGTTGTTGGAATAAACACCCATTCCTTCCCGAAGGCGAAGTAAGCCTTTTTCCGGACGCTTCGGGCCCGGAACGCTGTTCCATTTGTCCCCGCCGACGGCGCCTAAAAGAACGCTGTCAGACTGCAGGCATTTCTGCAGCTCTGCTTCGGGAAGCGGGTCGTCATATTTGTCAACGGCACAGCCGCCCATGTCAACGTCGGTATAGTGGAAGGTGTGTCCGTAAAGCGCGGCAACCTTGTCCAGGACGCGGAGTGCCTGCTCTACAATTTCAGGGCCAATTCCGTCACCGCGGATAACGGCAATATTTTTAACCATTGGTTTCGCCTTCTTTCAGGGAGTTTAACAGCCCGCCGCACTGAATGATGTTCTGAATGAACGGGGGGAAGGGCTGCGCTTTATAGGATTTACCGGTGGTTTCATCTGTAATGATACCGGTGTCAAAATCTACGCTTACTTTGTCTCCGGCCTGGATTTCTTCCGCTGCTTCTTCGCATTCCAGAATGGGAAGGCCAATGTTAATGGCGTTCCGGTAAAAGATACGGGCAAAGCTTTTGGCAATAACACAGCCGGTACCGCAGGTCTTAATGACCAACGGAGCGTGTTCTCTGGAAGATCCACAGCCAAAATTCCAACCGGCAACCATTACATCGCCGGGGGAAACGCGTTTTACGAATTCGGTGTCAATGTCTTCCATGCAGTGCAGGGCAAGCTCTTTGGCATCCGGGGTGTTCAGGTAACGGGCCGGGATGATAACATCCGTGTCTACATTGTCCGGGTATTTGAAAACAGTTCCTTTGGTATTCATGTGGTCAGGCCTCCTTATACTCGGTAATATAACCGGTCAGTGCACTGGCAGCTGCGGTTTGCGGGGATGCCAGGTAAACTTCACTGTCCACGTGGCCCATCCGGCCGACAAAGTTCCGGTTGGTTGTGGCGATGCAGCGTTCTCCTGCTGCAAGGATGCCCATGTAACCACCAAGGCACGGTCCGCAGGTTGGGGTGGATACGATGGCACCGGCGTCAATAAACGCTGTGTACCAGCCGCGTTCCACGCATTCCCGCAGGATCTGCATGGTGCCCGGGATAATGATGCAACGAATGCCGTCGGCAATGTGCTTGCCGTGCAGAATCTGATAAGCAGCTTCCAGGTCTTCCAGTCTGCCGTTGGTGCAGGAACCGATGACCACCTGGTCTACCTTAATGTCATGTAAATCAGATGCCGGGCGGGTGTTTTCCGGAAGGTGCGGGCAGGCTACTACCGGAACCAGCTTACTCAGGTCAAGGGTAATGACCTTTTCGTATTCGGCATCCGGGTCTGCTTCATAGACCTTCGGGGCACGTTCACTTCTGCCGTCCAGGTAAGCAAGGGTAACGTCATCTACTGGGAAAATACCATTTTTGGCACCGGCTTCAATGGCCATGTTACAAATGCAAAGGCGGTCATCCATGGAAAGGCTATGGGCGCCGTCTCCGGTGAACTCCATGCTCTTGTACAGGGCGCCGTCTACGCCAATCATGCCAATGATGGTCAGGATAACGTCCTTACCACTGCAATTTGACGGCAACTTGCCGGTCAGATTGAACCGGATGGCGGACGGTACTTTAAACCAGGCCATGCCGGTTGCCATGCCGGCAGCCATGTCAGTAGAGCCTACGCCGGTGGAGAATGCTCCAAGAGCGCCGTAGGTGCAGGTGTGACTGTCTGCGCCGATAATGCAGTCACCGGCGGTAACCACACCCTGCTCCGGCAGAAGGGCATGTTCAATGCCCATTTTGCCGACGTCATAAAAATGGCTGACGCAGTGGGCTCCGGCAAATTCACGACAGGTTTTGGATTGTTCGGCTGCCTTAATGTCCTTGTTCGGAACAAAGTGGTCCAGAACAATGGCAACACGGTCTTTATCAAAGACAGACCGGAAGCCTGCTTTGTTAAATTCGTTGACGGCAACCGGCGTGGTAATGTCGTTTCCAAGGACGATGTCTAACTTTGCGTTAATTAACTGTCCCGGAACTACCTTGTCCAGACCGGCATGGGCGGCAAGGATTTTCTGTGTCATTGTCATACCCATGTTAGTCACCTGCCTTTGTCATGTTATAGAAGGCACTTAACAGTGCTTTGGTGTTTGCGGTAAGAATATCGGTGTCACTGCCGGCGCCCCAATACAGGGTACCGTCGGCACGTTCCAGACCAATGTAGGAAACACCGACACTTCTGGAGCCGGCGCCCTGCATGCTGTGCTGGGAGAATACCTGCAGTGTGTATTCTTCTCCGGTGAACTGACGAAGGGCGTGGTTAATGGCATTCAGGGTGCCGTTGCCTTCGTCTTCCATTTCGGTTTCCTGACCGTCTTTCAGGAAGGTAATATCAATTTTGACCTTGTCATTGTCTCTGTTGAATTCAAAATCTGTGATTTCTACAGGACCCTTCAGGTTCAGGTAATTGTCTGTGAACAGCTTCAGAATTTCTTCCGGTTTCAGTTCCTTATGTTCGTGGTCGGAAACGTCCTTGCACAGGTAGCTGAAGTGCTCCCGCATTTTCGGCGGAAGGTTGTATCCGTAAGCCTGCTCCAGCAGGTAGCCGATTCCGCCCTTGCCCGACTGGGAGTTGACGCGGATGACGTCGGCGTCATAGGTTCTGCCGATATCCTGCGGGTCAATGGGAATGTACGGAACCGTCCATTCGTGCAGCTTGTTCTTTCTTCTGTACTTCATGCCCTTGGCAATGGCGTCCTGATGCGAACCGGAGAAGGCCGCAAAGACCAGTGCGCCGGCGTATGGGGCTCTTTCGTAAACCTGCATGCGGGTGCACTTTTCGTATTCTGCGGTCAGGTAGTTCATGTCGGAGAAGTCCAGCTTTGGATCTACCCCGTGGGAATACATATTCAGTGCCAGGGTGATGATATCTACATTACCGGTTCGTTCGCCATTGCCGAACAGGGTACCTTCTACGCGGTCAGCGCCGGCCAGAAGGGCAAGTTCGGTATCGGCTACGCCGGTTCCTCTGTCATTGTGCGGATGAAGAGACAGGGTAACGAATTCCCGATATTTCAGGTTTTCGCTCATGTACTCTACTTGCGATGCATAAACATGCGGAAGGCTCATTTCTACCGTAACCGGCAGGTTAATGATGACGTTGTTGTCTTCACTAGGTTCCAGCACGTCCAGGACGGCGTTGCAAACTTCCAGTGCATAGTCCGGTTCGGTTCCGGTAAAGGACTCCGGAGAATATTCAAAACGGAAGTTGCCTTCGTATTCCTTGGAAAGCTTCTTGACTAACTTAGCGCCATCAACGGCAATCTTTTTGATTTCTTCCTTACTCTTCTTGAAGACCTGTTCCCGCTGGGCCACGCTGACGGAATTATAAAAATGAATAATTGCGCTTGGGGCACCCTTGCAGGCTTCAAAGGTCTTGCGGATGATATGTTCGCGGCACTGGGTTAACACCTGTACTGTAACATCGTCCGGAATCAGGTTTTCATCAATCAGCTTACGCAGGAATTCATATTCGGTTTCACTGGCGGCGGGGAAGCCAACTTCAATTTCCTTGAAGCCGACACCAAGCAGTACCTTGTAAAATTCAAGCTTTTCTTCCAAGCTCATTGGAATAACAAGGCTCTGGTTACCGTCACGCAGATCCACACTACACCAGTCCGGTGCTTTTTCAATGTGATCTTTTTCTACCCATTTGTTGTACTTATGATCTACCGGGTAATATCCCACTCTGTATTTACTGGAATCCATCATTGGTTTTGTTTACTCCTTTTCTGCAACCACTTCCACTTCAACCAATGCACCCTTCGGGAGATCCTTAACGGCTACGCAGCTGCGAGCCGGCTTTTCGGTAAAATACTGGGCATACACTTCGTTGAAAGCGGAGAAATCATTAATATCACTTAAAAAGCAGACCGTCTTTACGGCCTGGGTTAGCGAGCTGCCTGCAGCAGATAGGACCGCTTCCAGATTCTTGCAGACCTGATGGGTCTGCTCGGTAATATTGTTGCCCTCAAGAACACCGGTTTCCGGGTTGAGAGGGATTTGTCCGGAGGTAAAGACAAGATTACCTGTTACAATGGCCTGTGAATACGGGCCAATTGCTGCCGGAGCTTGGTTTGTTTGAACTTTGCTACTCATAACTTCAAACCCCTTTCAATAAAAATTTATTTGGAATGGTTATTTAACAATCTTGAAGCCCTCATCCTGAATGGCTTTGGTAATCAGGTTAACATGATTGAAGTCCCTGGTTTCCATTTCAATTCTCAGGAAGCAGCCGTTGACGCTTTCGGTGTTACCCTTTTCATAGTGAACACCGGTAACGTTGCCGCCGCAATCGGCAATGATGCGGGAAATTTCTTTTAACTGACCCGGCTTGTCAATCAGCTCAATTAAGAAGCTGGAAGAACGGCCGGAATTTAAGAGGCCGCGGTCAATGACACGGGAAAGGCTGGTAACATCAATATTACCACCGGATACAATGGCAACCACGCGTTTGCCCTTCAGGTCAAACTTTCTGGCCATGATGGCGGCCAGGGCGGTTGCACCGGCACCTTCTGCAATCATCTTCTGCTTTTCAATGAGAGCCAGGATGGCGCTGGATACTTCATCGTCCGTGACAAGGGCAATTTCATCCACGTATTCTTTGACTAATTCAAAGGTGTTATCTCCGGGCTGTTTTACTGCAATGCCGTCGGCAATGGTGGAAACGGAGGGGAGACATTCAATGCAGTCATGGTGAATGGAATTGTACATGCTGGGTGCCCCGGTAACCTGGACACCGTAAATTTTAATGGAGGGACGGATGTGCTTTGCGGTATAAGCAATGCCGGAAATTAATCCGCCGCCGCCAATGGGAACCACAATGGCGTCTACGTTGTCAAGGTCATTCAGAATTTCCAAAGCAATGGTGCCCTGTCCGGCAATGACATTTTCGTCATCAAACGGATGGACGAAGGTATATCCTTCTTTTTCTTTCAGTTCCAGGGCCTTTTCATAGGCATCGTCATAACAGCCTTCTACCAGGCAAACCTCTGCGCCAAAGGCCTTGGTGGCTTCTACTTTGGAAATAGGAGCGCTGTCCGGCAGGCAGATCAGGGACTTAATGCCACTTTTTGTGGCTGCCAGTGCTACGCCCTGTGCGTGGTTACCTGCGGAACAGGCAATTACGCCCTTGGCTTTTTCCTCTTCGGAAAGCATGGCAATTTTATAGGCAGATCCTCTGACTTTGAAGGATCCGGTAATCTGTAGGTTTTCCGGCTTTAGGTAGAGTTCACAGTCCGGAACAATACCGTAGGTTTTTACCAGTTTGGTTTCACGAACAATGTTTTTCAGCACCGACTGTGCGTCAAAAACCTGATCAAGAGATAGCATTTTCTTATTCCACCTTTCTGTTACTTTCAAGAGACTTCTCTTTTTTGGAAAACGAGCTTTCAGGTAAAATAAAACCGCCTCAAAGCCGCTTGCTTTGAGACGGGTGCTATCAAGTTCACTCGCGGTACCACTCAAATTGCGGACTTGCTGTCCGCCACCTCTTGAAGTCTAGCAACTTCTATGCACTAACGTAGCAAACACGGGAAACGTCTACTGGGTGTCAGAACCTTTGGGGCTTCCGGCTCGGAAGGGATGGGAGGTTCTGCAGCACTTTATCGGAATTACACCGTCTCCGACTCTCTGTAAAAGTAACAAAAGCAGGCTCTGTCTTCGTCAACGCCTTTTTTAATAAGTTATATACTTATTAAATCTAGGAGTATTTTAACACAGAGCCATGCAATGTCAACAAATAATTTAGATTTTCTTTGGTAGCTTTGAATATGTACTCAAATGTGATAAGTTGGCGCTTTTGTTGGGTCAGCTTTTTCCGAATCTGCTTACTTATTTAAGCGGTCTTCAGCCTGACTATTACATACAATAAGCAAAGATGGCTGCAAACTGCAGGATAGTTCCACCCAGAATAAACAGGTGGAAAATGGAGTGGCTGTACTTATGGCCTTTGGTCTGACGAACAAAGTAAATCATGCCAAGGGAATAAACTACGCCACCACCGGCAAAAAGAAGGATGAACCAGGGAGAGTAGACAAGCCACATCGCCCAGATGGCGGAGAGCACGCTCCAGCCTGCAACAAAGTAACAGGAGTAGGAGAGCGGGCCGTACTTGTGGAAGTCAATGGCAGTGAATACCGTGCCAACAATGCAAACCACGTGAACAATGGCCCAGGTGGTCCAGGCAAGGGCGGGGTACTGCTCGCGTAAGGCGCCCATGGCAATTGGTGTGTAGGTGCCGCAGATCAGGGTGTAAATGTCACAGTGGTCCAGGATTTGCATAATCTTCTTGGCGTATCTGTCCTTCACCGGATCCAGCCCGTGATATACGCTGGAGATGGTATACACCAGGATCATGGACAGGCAGTAAAGAATGCCGGATACCATGCCCCAGACGTTGTGTGTCAGGGCACATTTAATAATGACTGCAATCATAGCCAGAACGCCCAGACCGCCACCGACAATGTGGCTTACCATATTAAAGACTTCTTCGCCGTGGGTGTAGACCGGCAACTTTCTTTCCTTAACCGGTGTGCGAGGCATATCAATTCTGCGTTGTTTTTTATTTTTTGTGGAAGGCTGGTTGGAAGTTCTGCCCTTGAGGACCGCTTCTGCCATAACGTCACGTCCTTTCGTCTGCTGCTTTTGGCTTGCTTTTCCTTTGCTGCGGAAAGTGTAACGCCTTTTCCTTTGCGAGTCACTCTATTCCTGCTTTTGTGGCTTCTACCGTTTTCTACGCAGACAAAAAGGGCACTCTCCTGTGCGGAGAACGCCCTCTACTGTGCTATGAAAATGGCTTGTTTATGCGGATTTTAGCTGGCTATATTTTCCGTTGCCTGATTGATACCTTCTGCCCAAGTTTCGGCATTGAAGCCACCCATGATAGCTGTTTCCAGTTCATCTCGGTTTTGAATAGTCCAGGCTTTGTCCTGATATACCAGTTTTACATTAACGGTAGTGGTTACTGTAGAAATACTGTCACTGGCCAGGTTCTTTTTAATGCTGTCAAACATTAAAGTGGCAATGGCTTCATCAGACATTTCTTCGTCAGAAGAGAATGCAGAAGCAAGTGCAGCACTGAACATTTCAGACAGCATGGCATTCATGACAGCAGTTAAATCTTTGTTTGTAATGGCAACCTGAACGGTGGCAGAGTTTCCATCCTGTGTGGTTTCCTTGATTTCATAAGTCATGCCGGTGCAAATAGTTTTTATAATTTCTTTCAGGGTAGCATTTTGCTCGTCTGTTAATTGAAGATCATCTTCCCCTTCACCCGAGGCGAGTTGGCTTTCTAAATCGTTGTCAGGAAAATAGGTGCTGATAGTATCTTCATCATATTCCTGTACCCCTTTTAAAACATCTTCTACAAAGGCTTCCGGCTTTTGCTTGAAGCATCCGGTAAAAGACAGCGCTACCAAAGATAGTGCTAAAAATAGAGCGAACAGTTTACTTGTTTTTTTCATGAAAATTCCCCTTTCCTTTTCGGAATTAAATAGTTAATGCAAATCCACTATAGCATGCAAAGGGAAGAAGAAAAAGTGGTTTGGAGAAACTGTGACATTTATGGGACAACGTTACCTGACAAAAAAAGAGCCGGACAGTCTTTGAGACTGTCCGGCCAACTGTTAGTACTTTGTTAAAGTAGCTTATTTGATCAGGGATTCACCGGTCATTTCTGCGGGCTGCGGAAGGCCGAGAATCTTCAGAATGGTCGGGGAGAGGTCACAGAGGCGGCCGCCTTCCCGAAGCTCTACATTGCCACAGCCGATAACGGCGAATGGAACCGGGTTGGTGGTGTGCGCCGTAAAGGCGGAACCATCCGGTTCATACATTTTATCGGCGTTGCCATGGTCAGCGGTCAAAAGGATGGCGCCGCCCATTTTTTCAACGGCGTCCTGTAACCGGCCAACGCAGGTGTCAACAGTTTCAACTGCTTTCACAGCGGCATCAAAGACGCCGGTGTGACCAACCATGTCACAGTTGGCAAAGTTGATGATAATAACGTTGTACTTGTCAGAAAGAACAGCTTCTACCAGCTTGTCCGTAACTTCCGGAGCGCTCATTTCCGGCTGAAGGTCATAGGTGCTAACCTTCGGACTTGGAATCAGAATGCGGTCTTCGCCTTCGTTGACGGTTTCCACGCCGCCGTTGAAGAAGAAGGTTACGTGAGCGTACTTTTCGGTTTCGGCAATCCGCAGCTGGGTCATATGGTTAGCGGCAAGATATTCGCCAAGGGTGTTGTGCAATTCCTGCGGTTTGAAGGCTACGTGTACGTTTGGCATGGTGGCATCATACTGCGTCATGCAAACATAGGTAACCGGGAAATACTGATGCGGGAATCCATCCAGTTTCGGATCTACAAAGCAGCGGGTAATTTCTCTGGCGCGGTCCGGACGGAAGTTGAAGAAAATAACACTGTCATTTTCCTGTACTCTGCCGCCATCCATGCAAACGGTGGGCAGAACAAATTCATCTGTCAGGTGCTTGCCGTCTTCATCTACTACGTCATAAGAAGCCTTTACGGCAGCAACCGGGTCGGTTGTGTGGTTGCCTTCGCCCTTAACAATGGCGTTGTACGCCTTGCTGACCCGTTCCCAACGGTTGTCACGGTCCATGGCATAAAAACGTCCGGTCAGGGTTGCAATCTGACCAACGCCGTTTTTGTCCATGTAATCCTGCAGTTGCTGAACGTAGTCAGCACCGGAGGTCGGCGGCACGTCACGGCCATCCAGGATGGCGTGAACATAAACCTTGGTAAGACCGTTTTTTTTGGCAAGGTCAAGCAGACCGAACAGATGCTTAATATGGCTGTGCACGCCGCCGTCGGACAGTAAGCCGATCAGGTGCAGTGCGGAGTCGTTCTTTTTGCAGTTTTCTACTGCTGCCAGGAAGGCTTCATTCTGGAAGAAGTCCCCATCTTCAATGGACTTGGTAATGCGAGTCAGTTCCTGGTAAACAATGCGGCCGGCGCCGATGTTGGTGTGGCCGACTTCAGAGTTGCCCATCTGGCCGTCCGGCAGACCTACGTCAAGGCCGGAAGCACCGATGGTGGTGTGTGGGCATTCGGACATAATCTTGTCCAGTCTGGGAGTTTTGGCGGCTACAATGGCATTGCCGTAGGTTGCGTCCGGCACCCAGCCGAAGCCGTCCATAATGCATAATACTACTGGTTTTTTCATAGTGATATCCCTTTCAAAAGTTCAGCTCCCCGTGTTCGGAGAGCTGAACGGAATTGGATGAATTATTTGGATGCTGCGGCAACAATGGCAGCAAAGTCGGCCGGCTTCAAGGAGGCGCCGCCGATCAGACCGCCGTCAATGTCTTCCTTAGCAAGAAGGCTTGCAGCGTTGCCTGCATTCATGGATCCGCCGTACTGAACAACAAAAGCGTCAGCGGCATCCTTGTTGTAAAGGGTAGCAATCAGGTCACGGATGTATTTGTTAACTTCTTCTGCCTGATCATCGGTGGCGGTAACGCCGGTGCCGATGGCCCAAACCGGTTCGTAAGCAATGATGATGTTCTTCAGTTCTTCTTCAGAAACACCGGCAAGTGCAATCTTGGTCTGGGTGGAGATAACTTCAAAGGTGATGTCCTTCTGACGTTCATCCAGTGTTTCACCAACGCAAAGGATTGGCTTCAGACCGGCATTCAGCGCAGCGCGAACACGATCATGTACGGTTTCGTTGGTTTCACCGAAGTAGGTTCTTCTTTCAGAGTGGCCGATAACAACATACTCTACGCCGATTTCCTTCAGCATGGCTGCGGAAATTTCGCCGGTGAAAGCACCGGATTCTGCCCAGTGTACGTTTTCAGCGCCAACCTTAATGTTGGTACCCTTGGTCAGTTCAACTACGTTTGCCAGATCTACATACGGAACGCAAACAATAACATCACAGTCAGCATCTGCTACCAACGGTTTGATGTCACAAACCAGAGCAGCGGCTTCTGCCGGAGTCTTGTTCATTTTCCAGTTACCGGCAATGACTGCCTTACGAAGTGCTTTATTCATGATAACTACCTCTTTTGAGTTTATTTACTTTATTTTTTCTTCTCTGCGATTTAGTCTTTGTCTGCCATGGCAGCAATACCCGGGAGCTCTTTGCCTTCCAGGAATTCCAGAGAAGCACCGCCGCCGGTGGAAATGTGGGTCATCTTGTCACCGAAGCCAAGCTGGTTAACAGCAGCTGCGGAGTCACCACCACCGATTACGGTTACGGCGTCGGTTTCAGCAAGAGCCTTGGCAACAGCCAGGGTGCCCTTGGCAAGGGTCGGGTTTTCAAATACGCCCATAGGTCCGTTCCAAACAACGGTCTTAGCCTTGGAAACTGCTTCTGCATACAGCTGAGCAGTCTTCGGACCGATGTCACAGCCTTCGCAATCAGCTGGAATCTTGTCTACATCTACAACCTGGGTTTCTACCGGAGCATCAATGGGGTTCGGGAAATCTTTGACAACAACTACATCGACCGGGAGAAGGAGTTCTACGCCCTTGGCAGCAGCCTGTTCCATCATGTTCTTGCAGTAGTCAATCTTGGTTTCGTCCAGCAGGGACTTGCCCACCTGGTAGCCCTTTGCAGCAGCGAAGGTGTAGGACATGCCGCCGCCGATGATCAGGGTGTCAGCCTTGTCCAGCAGGTTTTCAATAACGGAAAGCTTGTCAGCAACCTTAGCGCCACCGAGGATGCAAACGAACGGACGGGCAGGATCATTGACAGCATTGCCAAGATACTTGATTTCTTTTTCAATCAGGTAACCGCAAACAGCTTCGTCTACGTAATCTACAACACCAACGGTGGAGCAGTGAGCTCTGTGAGCGGTACCAAATGCGTCATTTACAAAAACGTCGGCCAGGGAACCCAGTTCCTTAGAGAAGGCTTCTTCGTTCTTGGTTTCTTCTTTTCTGTAACGGGTGTTCTGCAGAAGAACAATGTCCCCGTCCTTCATGGCAGCAACGGCGGCCTTTGCGTTTTCACCGACAACGTTATCATCGGCGGCAAATTTTACTTCCTGGCCAAGCAGTTCAGACAGTCTGACTGCAACCGGTGCCAGGGACAGTTCCGGCTTCGGCTCTCCTTTCGGCTTGCCAAGGTGGGAGCAAAGGATTACTTTGCCGCCGTCGGCAACCAGCTTTTTAATGGTTGGCAGAGCAGCTACCAGACGGTTTTCGTCGGTGATTTTGCCATCCTTAAGTGGAACGTTGAAGTCACAGCGTACCAGTACGCGCTTGCCTTTAACGTTAATGTCGTCTACGGTTTTCTTGTTAAGAGTCATATTGAAGTCCCTTTCTGCATAAGCTTTGATAATAGAGAGTTTCTCCGTTTCCACAGTAAATTATAGCGAAAAAACTAGTAGTGTCAAAATGTTAACGAGCTTTTTTCACAGGCGTTTTTAGTTTCTCTGTTTTTGCCAAAAAAA
>CAVFBE010000067.1:0-14317 GCA_963620745.1 Muribaculaceae bacterium
CTCTTTTTGGAGCTGGAGATGGGACTTGAACCCACGACCTATTGATTACGAATCAATTGCGCTACCAACTGTGCCACTCCAGCGAATGCTTATCAATCATACACGATTTTCCCCGCCACTGCAAGAAATTTTGCCCTGCATGTGGCATTCTTTCTGCACATATGCTACCATGAAGTAACCGAACTTGTGGTTCAAGCAAAGGAGATTTCTTATGAAAAAGGAACGTTTTTTGGCCCTGTTACTGGCCAGCATGCTTTTGATTCTCAGCTTTTCCGCCTGCGGAAGCGCTTCTGTTCCGGATCAGTTCAAAGGAAAACTGATGGAACCGTACATCAAAATTGTTATGACCGGAAAATACACCTATGAATCTGCCACTTTAGGGGACACTGACAACAAAACCACGTTCAGCAAAGTCAGTGATGATAAAGTTATGATTACCATCACCACAGCAGACACCACTGCCGTTTTAATGCGTAATGGAGATAACTACTACATTGTCTCCCCTTCCAAGTTTGCTTATACAGATGCAACCGGAGACACCAAGAAGCAGATTGCCGCTTATACCACCAGCCTATCCATTGAAAACTGGACTACCGGCTCCTTTGTAGAAGAAGGCACCTGCACCGTCAAAGGAACAGACTATCAATACGAAGATTATTACATTGCCGTAACGCAGAAGCGGACCCGCTTCCTGTTCAACCAGGATGACAAACTGGCGCTGGTATGCAACGTAAACGATGACGGCAGTGTAGACGAATACTTAACCATGGACATTTATGCCGCCAGCGAACAAAACTTTGATCAGCTGAACAGCTACCACTACTACAGCGCAGACGGTACATCGGAAACCAAGACACAGGCCGATGATGACAGTTCTGACAGTAATGACGACAAGTCTGACTCTGCAGCTGAAACCAAAGCAAGTGAAAAAACAGAAGCAGCTAAGTCCAAGAAGTAATTCAAAATGCAACCAGAAAAGAGTACCTTGTTCTTTTGCAAAGTACTCTTTCTTTTTAGGAGGGATTCCATGTCCGTCATTGTTTCCGGTGCATCCAGCGGGATTGGATATGCCACTGCCAAAGCGTTTGCAGGGGCGGGGTATGCCACCGCCATCCTTTGCCATAACGGCCGGGCGGCAGCAGAGGCACTGTGTGCCGAGCTGCAAGGCCGGGGCCTGACAGCAAAGGTGTATCAGGGTGACATAGCCGACTCTTCTGCGGTGGATGCCATTGTGGCGGCAGTAGAGCGGGAGCTTGGTCCGGTAGAAGTCCTGGTGAACAATGCCGGCATCAGCAAATCCGGCTTGTTAACCGACTTCTCGGACGAAGACTATCACCACATGATGCAGGTTAATCTGGACAGTGCATTTTTCTTCTCCCGCGCGGTACTGCCGTCCATGATCCACCGCAAGCAGGGCTGCATTATTAATGTATCCTCCATGTGGGGTGAAGTCGGCGCCTCCTGTGAAGTGGTATACAGTACCACTAAGGCAGGCCTGATTGGGTTTACCAAAGCGCTGGCAAAAGAAGTCGGCCCAAGCAATATTCGTGTTAACTGCGTCTCCCCCGGTGTCATTCAAACGCCCATGAATGCAGTATATGATGAAGAAACCCTGCAGGAGCTGGCAGAAGAAACACCACTGAATCGCCTGGGAACGGCAGAAGACGTGGCAGAAACCATCCTGTTTTTAGCTTCAGAAAAAGCGTCGTTTATTACCGGCCAGGATTTTGGCGTAAACGGCGGCATGATTATATAGCACCCGATCCCCTTGTTTTCTTGAAAACAGGGGGATCCTTTTTTATAATGTTTGCATACCGTATTTTACTGGAAAAGAGGTCTTTTTATGCCACAGATTTTTGATTGCAAAGCCGTTGCCGAGCAGATAAAGAAACAGTGTTTAGCTGAATCTGAGGTATTACAAAAGGAAGGAATTCAGCCAAAACTAAGCCTGCTTCGCGTTGGCGCCAAGGGGCCGGACGTGTCCTATGAACGCTCTATTTTGAAGGTCATGGAGGCGGCCGGGATTGCCGTGGAAGTGCACGCTTTACCGGAAAACATCTCCGAAGAAGAATATATCCGGGTCATGCAGGCGGAAAACGCGGACAAAGCCGTACATGGCATTTTAGCCTTTCGTCCACTGGATAACATTAACGAAGGAACCGCCATTTCCGACTGCTTACATCCGGACAAGGACGTTGACGCTTCCACCACGGCCAATCTGGGCCGCATTATGATGGGTGACAAACGTGGCTTCCTGCCGTGTACTGCCGCGGCGCTTTTGGCGGTCCTGCAGTTTTACAACATTGATTTGGACGGAAAAAACGTGGTCATTGTCAACCGCTCCAACGTCATCGGGAAACCGCTTTCCATGATGTTAACCCAATTGAATGCCACCGTTACCTTATGCCACACCCATACCAAAGACCTGGCCGCCAAATGCCGCGCGGCAGACATTCTGGTGTTGGGCCTGAACGGATGTAACCTAATTACCGAAGATTTTGTCGGCCCGCACACCATCCTGCTGGATGCCACTACGGTTTGGCAAAAAGCAGTAGATGAGCAGGGAAATCCCGTGCTAAATGAAAAGACCGGTCGTCAGCGTGTTGTCACCAAGGGCTGTTGCACGGACGCGGCCCTGGCCGCCTGTGCCGCCTACACCCCGGTACCGGGCATTGGTGGCATTACCACTTCTTTGCTTGCCAAAAATGTAATCCAGGCCTGCCGTTTACAACACGGCCTGGAATAAAGGAGGGCATCCTATGAATTTACAGGATTTAACCGTACCCCAGTTTGTAGACGAAAGCTTTTCCAAGGCCCCGGTTCCGGGTGGCGGCGGCGTAGCCGCCGTGGTCGGTGCCCTTGGCACCGCCCTAGGCGGCATGGTCTGCAATTTAACCACCGGTAAAAAAAAATACGCACAGTATGAAGAAGACATCCAGCGTTTACTAAATCAATTAGACACCCTGACAAAAGATATCCTTTCCTTAGCAGAGCAGGACGCAGAGAATTTTGCTCCTTTGGCAGCCTGCTACTCTTTGCCGGCGGAAACCGAATCGCAAAAGAAAGAAAAACACGACCGCATTCAAGCTGCACTCCTGGTAGCCATTTCCGCTCCCATGCAGCTTGTAAAGCTGTCTTTCCAAGCCCTCCAGTGTTTGGAGGAACTGGTTCAAAAGGGCTCCGTCATGGTTCTTTCCGATGTCGGTTGCGGTGCCCTGTGCCTAAAAGCCGCGTTGCAAATGGGCTGGCTCAATGTCAAAATTAACCTGAGTTCCATTGAAGATAACGCTTATTGTGCATCGGTTTGCGAAGAACTTCTTCCCCTTCTGCAGGAGGGCGAAGCCCTGGCAGACCGCATTTATAAAGACGTAGAAGAGAAGGTATAACGCTATGACAAACTATGCTTATGATAAGGAATTTAACAAGCGGTTAAACGGCTACAAGCAGAACTTCCGTGTCATTACGGAAGACACCTCCAACCCGCTGATTCTGTTTGTGCACGGTGGCCCGGGCGCCCCGGACCGCCATATTGCCATTCATGCGCAGGCCAAAAATCTGGTGGAAGCCGGTTATACCATGGTCCTTTGGGACCAGCGCGGCGCCGGAAAATCCTTCCACCCGTCCATTCTTCTGGATAAAGACCTTTGCATTGATGACTGCGTGGAAGATGCACACCAGCTGATTCTCTGGCTGTGCAAAAAATACCACCAGAAGAAGATTATCCTGTTTGGCCGCTCCTGGGGAACCGTGCTCGGCAGCCTGGTTTGCAAAAAATATCCGGAGCTGATTGCCGCTTATGTTGCACAGGGGCAGTTTGTAGACGGCACGTTAAACGAAGCCCTGTCCTATGAATATGCCCGCGCCAACGCACAGGTAGCCGGGGACCAGAAGTCTTTAAAGAAACTGGAGGGCGGCGCTCCGGTAAAGGGCATTTATCCCACCCCTACCGGCATGTCCACCCAGCGCAACATACTTGCCAAATACGGCGGTGCTGACTGGAAAGACCGCGGCGGCTACTTTACGCACATTGTAAAGCCTATGCTGACCAATGACGGCTACCACCTGAAGGATATTCCGAAATACGCCATCGGCGGCGTCTACCTATCCACCAAGCTTTGGCCGGAAGTGGTTTCCCATGATTTCCGCAAGGAAATTACGGAGCTGAAAATGCCCTGCCTTTTCACCATCGGCCGCCACGACTACAACACCCCTGCCCCGCTGGCACTGGCCTGGTATCAGGACCTGAAGGCCCCGTATAAGAAGTGGGTCTGGTTTGAAGATTCAGCCCACGGTCCTATTTCAGAAGAACCGGAAAAATGGGCCAAGGTAGTTCTGAACTTCCTGCAGGAACAGTTATAAGCCTTACCCGATTCCAATCTTGTTTTATAAACAAAAGAGTGCACTTCGCAAGGTGCACTCTTTTGTCATTCGGAAAATTTGTTTTGGTTCCTTTTGCCAAAGCGCAATAAGAAGGTACATATGATTGATAAAGAATTGTTTAAATTGTATGATAAATTTCTTTGTGGTATAATTTGAACGTTAGTAACGAATTCTTCGTAAATAACAAAAGAGAGGACTGATTTCTTTGTACAAAATTGTCACAAAACGAGATCTTAATCCGACTGTTTGCTTAATGGAGGTAGAAGCTCCGCTGGTTGCCAGAAAGGCAAGAGCAGGGCAGTTTATCATCCTGCGGATTGATGAATACGGTGAACGTATCCCGCTGACAGTTGCTGATTATGATCGTGAAAAGGGCACCATTACCATTATCTTCCAGAAGGTTGGTAAATCCACCTGGAAGCTGGGTGACCTGAATGAAGGAGACTGCATCCAGGACTTTGTAGGTCCGCTTGGCATTGCCTCCGAATTTGATGGAATGAAGAAGGTTGCTGTTATCGGCGGCGGTGTAGGATGCGCCATTGCTTACCCGCAGGCCAAGGCTCTTCACGAACTGGGCATTCATTGTGACCTGATTACTGGTTTCCGTAACAAGGACCTGGTTATTCTGGAAGATGAAATGAAAGCAGTATGTGATAACCTTTATCTTTGCACAGACGACGGATCTTACGGAGAAAAGGCTCTGGTTACCGACGTTCTGAAGCGTCAGATTGAAGCCGGCGCCGGTTATGACTGCGTCATTGCCATCGGCCCGCTGATCATGATGAAATTTGTTGCACAGCTGACCAAACAATATGACATCCGCACCATCGTTTCCATGAACCCGATCATGATTGACGGTACCGGTATGTGCGGTGGTTGTCGTCTTACCGTTGACGGCGAAGTTAAATTTGCCTGCGTAGACGGTCCGGACTTTGACGGTTTCAAAGTTGACTTTGACGAAGCCATGCGCCGCTCTGTTATTTTCAAGGAAAAACAGGATCATGACAGAGAAGAATATTGTAACCTGTATCATAAGGAGGTTGTGGAATAATGCCTAACATGTCTTTAACCAAGGTTGCCATTCCGGAACAGGATCCTAATGTAAGAAATAAAAACTTCCTGGAAGTTTCCCTTGGATATACTGCAGAAATGGCACAGGAAGAAGCACAGCGTTGCCTGAACTGCAAGCACAGACCGTGCGTTTCCGGCTGCCCTGTTAATGTACAGATTCCGGATTTCATTTCTGCCATTGCCGCAGGGAATTTCCAGGAAGCCAATGACATCATCAAAACCACCTCTGCCCTTCCTGCTGTTTGCGGCCGTGTCTGCCCGCAGGAAAGCCAGTGTGAAGGAAAATGTGTTCGCGGTATCAAAGGCGAGCCAGTTGGTATCGGTCGTCTGGAGCGCTTTGCTGCTGACTGGGCCCGTGAAAACGGCAAACCGGAAACCTATGACATCCAGCCGAACGGTCATCGCGTAGCCATCGTCGGTTCCGGTCCTTCCGGTCTGACCTGCGCCGGAGACCTTGCCAAACTCGGCTATGACGTTACCATTTACGAAGCTTTCCACGAAGCCGGCGGCGTACTGCTCTATGGTATTCCTGAATTCCGTCTTCCGAAAGCTATCGTTAAGAAGGAAATTGAAGGCCTGAAGGCCATGGGCGTTAAGATTGTTACCAACGCTGTTATCGGCAAGTGTGAAACCATTGATGAGCTCTTTGAGCAGGGCTACGAAGCCGTATTTGTCGGCTCCGGCGCCGGCCTGCCAAGCTTCATGAAGATTCCTGGCGAATCCTTGAACGGCGTTTACTCCGCCAACGAATATCTGACCCGTGTTAACTTCATGAAGGCGTTCAAAGAAGGCTATGATACCCCAATTACCCACGACAAACGCGTAGCCATTGTCGGCGGTGGCAACGTTGCCATGGACGCTGCCCGTACCGCAAAACGTCTGGGTGCAGAAGAAGTTTACATTGTTTACAGACGTTCGGAAGAAGAACTTCCTGCCCGTGCAGAAGAAGTACATCACGCCAAAGAAGAAGGCATCATCTTCAAGCTGCTGAACAACCCGGTTGAAATCCTTGGAGACGACAAGGGCTGGGTTACCGGCATGAAGTGCATCAAGATGGAACTGGGCGAACCGGATGATTCCGGTCGTCGCCGTCCGGTTGCCATTCCGGATTCCGAATTCGTACTGGATGTAGATGCCGTTATCATGTCCATCGGTACTTCTCCAAACCCGCTGATCCGTTCCACCACTCCCGGCCTGGATACCAACAAGTGGGGCTGTCTGGTTGCCGATGAAAACGGCCTGACTTCCCGTGAAGGCGTATATGCCGGCGGTGACGCCGTTACCGGTGCTGCCACTGTTATTCTTGCCATGGGTGCCGGTAAAACTGCCGCAGCCGCCATGGACGAACACATTAAAAACAAGGGCTAATTTATCCTGTTCATAAATTACCTTAAAAGCATGAAAACCCCGCGTTATATTAACGCGGGGTTTTTGTGCTTTTCTCTTCGTTTTTCTTTGGCGGGCTTATCAGGCCCGGCTTAGAAGTTTTCCAAGGCATTGCCGTCTCCGGTACGAAGATTAAATTGCAAGACCTTTTCCTGTCCGTCTTCGGTGTAATCAATCCGAACAACATCTTTTTCTACATATTCAACCAGCTTTACCTGATAGTCCTTCGGCTGGAAAATCTTCTTCAGATTTTCCATTGCCTTATGGGAGTACTGACCGGCATTGTCAGACATAAACAGAACCGATCCGAAGATGTCATTGACTTTGGCCAGATCCAGTTTCTGTTCATAGGTAAAGTCAATATTGTCATCCCGCAGGAAGAAAACATCCGGGTCATTGGCAAAAGCGCGGCCGTTCAGGCAACGGCGGAAAATGGTATCTACCATAGCGTAGTAACAGCTTGGCACTTCCCCATTCATTTCCATCTTGTTGACCAGGTCACCACCAAAGACCTTGTTGGCGTCACAGCCGATGCGGCAGGCGTCAAAGACACCCATGCAGGCACCCAGTGGCACACCGCAACCAAGGATGATTTTGTCTCCGCAGCATTCCCGTAGCAAATCAACCGCTTCGCACATTAACTGGCCGCGGGTCTTGCCACCGCGTGGCAAAATGCAGGCAGTATACAGGAAGTCCAGCTTGACCATGTCAAAGCCCCAATCCTGCAGAATTACCTTAAAGGTGTTCTTCAGGAAGTCCCGTACTTCCGGCTTTTCAATATCCAGCGTAAAGGTCAGGCCCCAGTTAATCAGGCCCAGCTGCGGTACATTCGGACCGAAGGTCGGGGACGGAATCAGCCAGTCCCGGTGGGCCTTAAACAGCTCCGAACTGATTTGAACATTCAACGGTGCTAACCAGAGTCCGGCCAGGTAGCCCTTGTCATGGATGGAATCCACAATGGGCTTCAGGCCGTGTGGGAATTTCTCCGGGTCTGGCAACGTCCAGTCCCCGACTTTGGAGTAACCGTCATCAATTTGGAAAATCTGCGTCAGGTCGGAAACGGCATCCAGACCGCTTAAATCCCGCAGAATAATATCTTCGTTAATGTTGCGGAAGTAGTTGTACCAGGAGGTATAACCGGCAAAGCGGGTTACCTTCGGCTTAGAGAATCCGCAGAAGTCAAAGAAATACTGATCAAATGCAGCGTCATACTCATCTTCAATGACCGCCACATCCAGCAGCTGGTACTGCTGTCCTTCTGCCAGTTCCAGTCCGTCTACATCCTTTACAATGGAAAAGCGGTCATGGTACATATCCACATCAAAAATAGTAAAGCCCTGCCGTTCCGACCGCGAGCCGTACAATTTGATCCGGTTACTCCCCTGCTTCCGCAAATACGTAAAGGTTTCCGAATGGAATACGCCAAGCTGGCCATAGGAAGTAAAGTTATAGTCTCCTACTGCGGTGGCAAGATACTGCCCCAGGCGTACCCAGTCCGCCATTTTGGTATATCCAACAGAGCGGTCACTGCGCTTGTATTCCGTGGAAGTGGACCAAGACTGGTATCCGTTGGAGAAGAAGCGGTCTTCCTCCGCAAAGACATACTGGCTGTCCAGCACCAGACGATTCATCCGGATGGGCTTCTTTGCCGTCAGAACGGCGCCAAGGTACCCTTCCCGTTCTTCCAGATCCAGCGTAAACGCTTCGTTGTCAAAGGTGCTTACTTCATGATCTGTGCCAATGTAGTTGTAGCTTGCTTTCAGAGTAAACATGAAATCCTCCTTTATTCTGTAAATGAGCTGACCGTTTCTGCCAGAGCTTCCCACTCTTCCAGAGCCGCGTCTAAGCGCTCATTGGTTTCTGCTAATTCTTCTGACAGGCGCGTAGCTTCTTCAAAATTGGTAGCCACTTCTTCGGTATCCAGTGCAACCGTCAGTTCTTCTATCTTTTGCTCCAGGGCATTGACTTCTTCTTCCTTTTTCCGCAGGGCGGTTTTGGCGCGGGTCTGTTCGGACCGCAGTTTCTTCTGCTCCAGGTAGGACCTGCCGCCCGCTCCCATTTCCTTTTTGGGTTCCGTTTCCCCGGGCGAGTCAGCACAATCCCTTGCCAGACGCTCTTCCAGCTGTTTCTGGTAAACATCATAATTGCCAAGGCAAAGTTCGCTGTCTTTCGGCCTCAGGCAGAAAATACGATCTGCAATCCGGTTGATAAAGTAACGGTCATGGCTGATGACAAGCAGAGTGCCGTCATAGGCCTGCAGGGCTTCTTCCAAGGCCGCCATGGAGTAAATGTCCAGGTGGTTGGTCGGTTCGTCCAGAATCAGGAAATTGCATTGCTGCAGCATCAGTTTGCAGAGGGCCACTTTGGCACGTTCCCCGCCACTGAAAGAGGAAATCTTTTCAAATACCTTATCCTGGGTAAAGCCAAACACGGCCAGTGCAGAGCGAACCTCTGTGTTGCTCATACGTGGGTAACTGTCCTGCACTTCTTCAAAGGCAGTTTTGTTTGGACTTAAATTCAGCTGGTGCTGATCAAAGTAGCCGACGGTAACGCCCACACCGAAGCGTACGCCGCGCCCACGGCGCAGAATCTGCTTAACCAGGGTGGTTTTCCCTATGCCGTTGTCCCCAATCATAACCATGCGGTCCCCACGCTTCAGTTCAAAGGAGACCCCTTCATACAGGACTTTATCCGGGAACGCCATGGAAACGTCATGGAGTTCCAGTACGTCTTCCCCGCTGACGGTGGCGGGCCGGAACGCAAAGGAGAAATCAAAATTCTCCTGTTCCGGCTTTTCCAGCCCCGCCGTCATGCGGTCAATCTGTTTTTGTTTGCTTTCGGCCGTCTTAATATTCTTTTCCCGGTTCCAGCGGCGTTGCTGTTCAATGACGCCCTCCAGCCGGTGGACTTCGTCCATGACGTTTTTGTAATGGCGTTCCTGGCTGACGTCCCGCTCTTCCTTCAGTGCCATGTGGCGGCTGTAGTTGCCTTCGGTTACATAAACCTTCCGCGTGGTAATTTCCGCAATTTTGTTGCAGATTTTATCCAGGAAATACCGGTCATGGGAAATGACCAAAGTAGTAATATGGCTACCGGCAATAAACTTTTCCAGCCAGGAAACGGACTGCATGTCCAGGTGGTTGGTAGGTTCGTCCAGCAGCATTAAGTCCGGCTTTTGCAGAAGCAGTTTAGCCAATCCGATTTTGGATTTCTGTCCGCCGGAAAGACTGCTGACCGGCAACGCCTGTTCTTCTTCCGTAAAGCCAAGGCCGCTTAATACGGAGCGAGTCAGCGCGGCGTACGTCAGCCCGTCCGCCGCTTTATACTGTTCTAAAAGCTGTTCCTGTTCTTCAATCAGAGCCGTGTCCGCATGCACCTGCAAAGCGGAACGCAGTTCTGCCAGCCGCTGTTCCATTTTCTTCAGCGGTTCAAAAATAGTCAGGCACTCTTCATAGGCTGTTTTTTCAGAATTGGCACAAACGTGCTGCTCTAAATAACCAATTTTCAGGAAAGAAGAGCGTACTACGTTACCCGCATCCGCGTCGTCCTGTCCGGTAATAATCCGGAATAAGGTGGTTTTCCCGGCACCATTGGCGCCGATTAGCCCTACAATATCCCCTTTTTCCAGGGAAAGATTGGCATTTTGAAATAAAAGACGGTCCCCAAACCACTTTTCCAAATTGCAACAGTTTAAAATCATGGGGTAATTCCGTCCTTTTCCAAATAGTATATTCTATGCTATAATGTGTGTAATTTTATTACGATATTGAGGAGATCATAATGGACAAGCAGAAAAAACGGACCGGGAAAAAGGTCATTCTTCTGATTGCAGAGCTGTTTTTTCTGGCTCTGTTTCTGGTGGCTGCTGTCCGTCTGGGTATGATGGCCTATGACTACCATAAAGGAGACCGGTTATACCAGCAGGCATCGGACTCTTTCTTAAAAGAAGAAAGCTCTGACAACAACGCTTCCATTGATCTTGGTATTTCCGTAGACTTTGATGCCTTAACCAAAGCCAACACGGATGCCATTGGCTGGATTCTGATTCCGGACACCGCTGTAAATTACCCGTTAATGCAAACGGATAATAACCAGTATTATCTGAAGCATACCTATAACCGCACTTACAGTGACTTCGGCAGCATTTTCCTGGCTGCCGAATGCGGCTCTGACTTTACAGACCAGCACAGTTTAATTTACGGGCACAACACCAAAAACGGATCCATGTTCGGCTCTTTAAAGAAGTACAAGGACAAATCCTATTTGGAAGCCCACCCATATCTTTACATTATCCAGAAGGATCAAATCCTGGAATATAAAATTGTTTCCGCTTTTACGGCGGAAACCTCAGATGACATTTATTTGTTAAGTTTTGCCTCCGACGGAGATTACTTCTACTGGTTGCAGCGGATGGTAGCTCTTTCGGAAGTGGAAACAGGGGCACAGGAGTTGTCTACAGACACCAGGGTATTAACCCTGTCCACCTGTACTTCCCGTACAGAAACCGAGCGTTTTACGGTAAATGCCGTTTTAAATCAGGTTTACTCAACTGTTAACACGGCCCAGTAAAACATCTTCCAGGGAAACGCTGTCCAGATACCGGTAAATGCATTCATCCAGATTTTTCCAAAGCGGATAAGTCAGGCATTCGGTCATGTTGGCACAGCCCACTTCCGTACCGGCACAGGCCACCGGTGCCAGTTTTCCTTCTGCACTTTTTAAAATTTCACCGGCGGAAATATCTGCCGGCGAACGGGACAGTTGATATCCCCCATGTTTTCCATGATGAGCCGTTATCAGTTCGTCTTTGGACAGGCGGCTGGCTATGGCTTCCAGATATTTAATGGAAACCTTTTGCCGCTCTGCAATTTCTTTCAGGGAAATATAACCCTCATCCTGATGCTGTGCCAAATCCAGCATAATGCGGAAAGCATAGCGTCCTTTTGTGGAAATCATCATGTCTTATCACCTGCTTTATTTTAACTTTTTTACACTTGCTTTTCAACAAGCAGAGGAATCTTCCATGAGCAATATTACACTTAGAACTCTTTGCATCCTTGGCTGCTTCATGACCTGCTACTTCCTGGGTACATTCCAGCCCTCGTACTTACTCGGCATGAAGATTTACCATAAAGATTTACGGCAGGAAGGCAGCGGAAATTCCGGTGCCACCAACGCCATCCGTGTATTCGGTCTGAAATTCGGCTTACTTTGTCTTGCCATAGACGCCGGCAAAGGCGCTCTAGGCGCCCTGTTTGCCAAACTAATGTTAACAGCGGACATTGTCGGTTCCCATGACGTGTCCATCTGCTTTCAGCTGATTGCCGGTATTTTTGTGTTAATCGGACATAATCACCCGTTTTATATGCAGTTCCGTGGCGGAAAAGGGGTGGCTGCCTCGCTCGGCATCATGCTGGTCATAGACTGGCGTGTCTTCCTGATTGCCGCAGTTCCGTCCCTGCTCTGTCTGCTGCTGACGCGGATCATGTCCATTTCATCTTTAACCTTTGAATTCACGTGTTTCCTTTCGTTCCTGATCCTTTACTTCCAGTCGGACGCATTCTACTGGATTGTTATTGTGGCGTCGCTTTATCCTATTCTGTCCTTTGCCAGACATCGCAACAACCTGGCGCGTCTGGTCAACGGGAAGGAACCAAAGCTCTGGGGTCAGAAGCCGCAGGAAGCCCAACGCGTTCAGAAGAACTCCTGGGGCACCATCATAGACACCAGTGTTCCGGAAGAGGAACCTGAATCGCCCAAGGAGATAAAAAAAGAAAAGCATTCGTAGCCCTTCGCACCCGCCCACTTTGCACAGCCACTTCGCACTATACTTTGAAAGATGGTTCATCCATCCTATATCTACGGAGAAGACGGCTCTGTTTGGAGAAACCGTTTATGACATGAAAAAGGTAGATAACGGATATCAGGTTACATTAAAGGTAGAGGATCCGGAAGAAATGGCAGATACCCTACAAATTTATGTCAGCTGATTTATTTACAAAGACAGGCTGACTCGCAAAAAAGAAGAAAACAAAAAGGCAGCTGGTCCCGAAGGATCAACTGCCTTGCTTTTTGTGTATTTATTCTGTAACGGGGCTTGCCTCTTCCGGAACAGAAGGCTTTTCTTCCAGTTCCTTGTGAATGGCTTTTACCGTGCCTTTCAGGAAGAGACCAACCATGGTAAGGGAAACGCCTTCTGCAATAATGAAGGCCAGCCATACCAGGCTCAGGTTGCCGGTCAGGGAAAGGAGTTTGGCACACGGTACCAGAACAACCAGCTGACGGGAAACGGAAACAATCAGGCTGCGGATGGGGCGTCCCAGTGCCTGCAAAGAGGACATGAACATGATGGACGCACCGGCAAGCGGGAAGTGAATGGCAATGATGCGAAGGGCAACGGTGCCAAGTTCCACTACGCGGGGTTCTTCTGTAAACAGTTCCAGCAATTGTGCCGGGAAAAGTTCAAAAATCAGGAGGCCGACGGTCATGATGCCAACGGCGTAACAAACGGCACAACGGATGGTCTGCTTGATGCGGTCCGGTCTTCCGGCGCCGTAGTTATAGGCTTCAATGGGAACAACACCGCTATTCATACCGAAGACCGGCATGAAGACGAAGCTTTGCAGTTTGAAGTACAGGCCAAAGACGGTAACGGCAGCTTCCGTAAACGCATTCAGAATAAAGTTCATGGCAAATACCATGATGGACGAAATGGAGTTCATGACAATGGACGGCAGACCAACTTTGTAAATGTCACGAATGACCCACCAGTCTGGCTTCATCATCTTGAAGCTGAGGGTAATTTCCGGATTGAACCGGCGGTTGAAAATAACACCAAGAATGGCGGAAACAATCTGTCCGGCAACGGTAGCAATGGCTGCACCCTTTACGCCCATGGCCGGCATACCAAGGTAACCGAAAATCAGAATGGGGTCCATAACAATGTTAACAACGGCACCAGCCAGCTGGGTTGTCATGGAATATATGGTCCGGCCGGTGGAAATTAAAAGCCGTTCCATACAGCCCTGGGCAAACATACCAAAAGAGCAATACATGACAATGGGCAGGTACTCCATACCGTACTGAATGGCCTGATCCGATGCTTTCTGCATCCGGAAAATGGGCTCCGGAAGAACCAGGCCCAGCAGGGCAATCAGGACAAAGGTGGCTGCATAAATTAAAACCGCATTGTTGGCCGTCTTGTCCACCAGGGACTTGTTCTTTTCCCCTAAGCTTTTGGAAAGCAGGGCGTTTACACCAACACCGGTGCCAACAGAGAATGCCGTCATCAGGTTCTGAATGGGGAACGCATAGGACAGCGCTGCAACACCAATACCGGTCGGGTCATATTTCCCGATAAAAAAGCTGTCTACCACATTGTACAGGGCCAGCACCATCATGGATACCATCATGGGTAAGGACGTGCTGATCAGCAGCTTGTTAATGGGCATGGTTCCCAGTTTGCTTTCTTTTTCTTCTG
>CAVFBE010000068.1:0-28481 GCA_963620745.1 Muribaculaceae bacterium
GGAGGATTGTTATACGGCTTTAAAATGGATGGAATCCCACAAAGAACAGCTGGGCATCCAGAGCGAAAAGATGGTAGTAGGCGGAGAGAGTGCCGGCGGTGGGCTGACAACAGCGTTGACCCTGTATTGCCGGGACAAGGGAGAAGACCCGTTTGCGTTCCAGATCCCGCTTTATCCCATGCTGGATGATCGTTTAACCAGCAGCAGCCGAAAAAACAATGCGCCGGTCTGGAACGAAACGGCAAACCGCTCCGCCTGGCACATTTATCTGGATGAGCAATTCATTCAGGACAGAGTCCCGTATTATGCAGCCCCTGCCCGGGCAACGGACCTGTCTAACCTGCCGCCGGCCTTTTCCTTCTACGGCAGCATAGAGCCCTTCCATGACGAAGACGAAACCTATTTCACCCGACTGGCGGAGACCGGAACGGAAACCGTAACCAAGGAATACAGCGGCTGTTACCATGCATTTGACATGATGGCACCGTATGCCAAGGTTGCCAAAGAGGCTACCGCCTGGGGTCTGGAGCAGTATGGCAGCTTTGTAGAAAAATATATCTGAGAAACCATAATCTGATTTTTGCGATGTAGTATCATACAGAAAACAGAGCCTGGTGCAGTTCGTCTGCACCAGGCTCCGTTTGGTTTTGTTTTATAGGGTGATGTTGTGTTTCTTTAGAAGGGGTTTTGCTATGGGTAAATGGCCATGTTTAGATGGCTGTGCTCAGATTTCATTCCCGGGGAACTGCGGAATGCCGTTGAAGCCAATCTGCAGGTCTTCGTCTGATGGAATGTAATCCGTCATGGTGCCGTTGTGGAACTGTTCATAGGCCACCATGTCAAAGTATCCGGTGCCGGTTAAGCCGAAGAGGATGGTCTTCTCTTCGCCGGTTTCCTTGCACTTCAGTGCTTCATCAATGGCAACGCGGATGGCATGGCTGCTTTCCGGCGCCGGCAGGATGCCCTCTGTGCGGGCAAATTGCTCCGCGGCCTGGAAGACAGAGGTCTGTTCCACCGCTCTGGCTTCCATGTATCCGTCATGATACAGCTGGGAAAGTGTGGAACTCATGCCGTGGAACCGCAGGCCGCCAGCGTGGTTGGGGGACGGAATGAATCCGCTGCCCAGGGTGTACATCTTGGCCAACGGGCAAATCATGCCGGTGTCACAGAAGTCATAGGCAAATTTGCCGCGGGTAAAGCTGGGGCAGCTGGCAGGTTCTACGGCAATGAAACGGTAGTCTGCTTCGCCGCGGAGTTTTTCTCCCATGAACGGAGCAATCAGCCCGCCCAGATTGGAACCGCCGCCGGCGCAGCCTATGATGATATCCGGTTTTACATTGTATTTATCCAGGGCTGCCTTTGCTTCCAGACCAATAACGGACTGATGTAACAGAACCTGGTTTAAAACGCTTCCCAGGACGTAACGGTATCCTTCGTGGGAAGTGGCTACTTCAACGGCTTCCGAAATGGCACATCCCAGGGAACCGGTGGTACCCGGGTGGGCTGCCAGAATTTTCTTGCCGACTTCCGTTGTTTCGGACGGGGATGGTACTACGTCTGCACCGTATACCTTCATAACTTCCCGACGGAACGGTTTCTGTTCATAAGAAACCTTAACCATATACACTTTGCAATCCAGACCGAAGTAAGCGCAGGCCATGGATAGTGCCGTGCCCCACTGACCGGCTCCGGTCTCCGTGGTAACACCTTTTAAGCCCTGCTTCTTTGCGTAATAGGCCTGGGCCAGTGCGGAGTTCAGCTTGTGGCTGCCGCTGGTGTTGTTGCCTTCAAACTTGTAGTAAATCTTGGCCGGGGTCCCCAGTGCTTTTTCCAGATGATACGCACGAATGGTAGGGGACGGACGGTAGGTTTTGTAATAGTCCTGGATTTCTACCGGAATGGGAATGAACGGCGTGGTGTCATCCAATTCCTGGTCAATCAGCTCTTTGCAGAAAATAGGGGAGAGTTCCTCTGCCGTCAGTGGCTGGTGGGTTCCCGGATTCAGCAGTGGGGCCGGCTTGGTCTTCATATCTGCCCGCACGTTGTACCATTGCTTCGGGATTTCGGTTTCGTCCAGATAGATTTTGTACGGGATTTTTGTTTCGTTGCTCATTTCTCATGAACCTCCTTGGCTTTGGTTGTGGGAAAGAAGCAATAAAAAAACTCCTGTCCCACAGTAATTAGATTACTGCCAGGACAAGAGTTAAATTCTCCTGCGGTGCCACCCAGCTTGATGCAAAGGCATCCTCTCACCGGCGTACCATCATACGCCCCCTTTGTTTACGAAGTTGTGTTCTCCGTCTTCCCTACTTTGCAAAAGCTGTTCGGGTTGCCCTCAGGAGGCCATTCAGATCAGGTCCCTCTTCTGCCTTTCACCAACCGGCAGATCTCTGAAAGAGTTCGTCTGTCTTACTACTCTCCCTCAACGGTTTGTGGCATTATTTAAACACCAAAATTTTAATTCGTCAAGAGCTGTTTTCTAAATTTTTTGACCGTCAGTCTAAAAATTTCCATTCAATAAAACGCTCTTTCATCCATTCGTCCGGAGATTCTACATCCAGGCTGCGCTCAAAGGCGTTGGCGGCTTCCACCCCGTAGTGACGGGCACTCCAGCGGATAATGGCGGCGCCGGTAAACCACAGATTGACGGCCATAAAAACGCTTAATACCACGCAGGCTACGTGCCAGCGTTTGCCGCGAAAGCGGAGCAAAAATTTTTTGATCCGCGGGTATTCAATGCAGAATACCAAAGAGGCAACACCCCAGACAGCGGAAAAGCTAAGGCAGATAATTCCCTGGAAATTCATGAATTTCCCATTGTAATTCCAGGCTTCCATGCCAAGGCCGTCCCGTAACAGCAGGCCGGCAATCAACTCCAGAACGGTAAGAACCAGGGTAATTACAGTAACCCGAAAGGCAATATTTTTACTTTTCAGGATACCGGCGCCGACATACATGACAACAGCGCCGACCCCGTACAGAATATTGAAGTATCCAAATACGGAAACAACATGACTTTCCCAGTGACCATGGGCCACCAAGCAGAATACGCCTTCCACCAGAACACCAAGTACACAGCCAATCATGAACAGCCAGAACAGGCCGTCATAACCAACGTTCTCTTCCTGTGGAACAGCATCCTTTTTCTCCGACTTTTGCAATGTCTGTTTCACCAATTTCCTCCTTTTATGAAAACTCCGTTAAAACCAAATCCCATTATCCGTGGAAGTATGACAGTTGTCAAATTTTTCTTTTTCGGGCGAGTCAGCGTTAGGCAATACCGGAGCGTAACTCGCCGGGGAAAAGGGCAGAAGGTTCTTTTTTACCCTGTGGTATGGTATAATTTCAGGCAGAAACGACATTGAAAGGAGTTTTCTTATGTCTCAAAAATGGCGCAATATTTTGCTTACCATAACAACTTTACTGGCCTCTTTCTGCTTCTCGGTTTCTGCTTTTGCAGCCGGTTCCGGGGCTTCCATTGCGGCTACCGGAGACCAGACCTATTACATTATCGGTGGCATTGGAGCGGCAGCTTTAGTTGCACTGATTTTATTCAGCCTTCTTGGGAAAAGACGGTAAAACAAGGGTCGGAAGTCTTTTGCATTTTTCCTGTTTTGCAAAGGGAAAAGAAAGGAAAACCGGTTGACTTGACCTGAAAAAATTGCTATTCTAAGCGCAAAGGGAGTAGCTTGCGCCTGCAAAGGCGTTCCATAGGTCGTCATCTCAACCGAAAGGTTCGGTCTATAGAGTACAAAACGTATGAGCAAGACTTTTACAGTGAAAGCAAGCTGTAAAAGTCTTGCTTTTTTTATGGAAATGGACACTTTTGAAGGAGGGTACTAAATGAAGTACTACCACCAGGACGCAGAACACGTCCTTGCCGAACTGCACAGTGCCAAAGAGGGCTTAAGTGCACAGGAGGCACAACGCAGGCTGGAGGAAAACGGGAAGAACAAGCTGGCAGAGGGAAAGAAAGATTCCCTGATTAAGCAATTCTTCAAGCAGATGGCTGACCCCATGATCATCATCCTGCTGGTGGCAGCAGCCATCAGTGGTGTGCTGGCCGGCATACAGGGGGAAAGCTTTGCAGACGCTATCATCATCCTGTCTGTAGTACTGGTCAATGCCGTGCTGGGTGTTTACCAGGAAAACAAGGCAGAAAAAGCCATTGAAGCGCTGCAGGAAATGTCTGCGGCCACATCCAAGGTGCTGCGGGACGGCAAAATGGAAGTCATCCACAGCGAAGATCTTGTGGTAGGCGATGTAGTTCTTCTGGAAGCGGGCGATGCAGTTCCTGCCGACGGCAGACTGATTGAAAACGCCAGCTTAAAAATAGAAGAAGCTGCACTGACAGGGGAATCCGTTCCTGTTACCAAATTTGTGGATTTAATTAACCTGGAAGACGTGCCTTTGGGTGACCGCAAAAACATGGCCTATATGGGGTCCACTGTTGTTTACGGCCGCGGGGCCATGGTGGTTACCGCAACCGGCATGGATACCGAAATGGGCAAGATTGCAGACGCGCTGACCAAGGCAGAAGACGGTCAGACGCCGCTGCAAATCAAGCTGAGCCAGCTCAGTAAAATCCTGACCTGGCTGGTGCTTGGCATTTGTGTGGTTATCTTTGCGGTACAGTTGCTCCGGGTATCTGACTTCAACTTTGAAGTCATTCTGAACTCCTTCATGATTGCGGTATCGTTGGCGGTTGCGGCCATACCGGAAGGCCTGGCGGCCGTAGTTACCGTGGTTTTGTCCATTGGTGTTACCAACATGTCTAAGCGCAACGCCATTATCCGCCGCCTGACGGCGGTGGAAACGCTGGGCTGCGCGCAGATTATCTGCTCGGACAAAACCGGCACGCTGACGCAGAATAAGATGACCGTAGTGGACCACTTTGGCGCGGATGAGGACCTTCTGGCTAAAGCTATGGCACTTTGCTGTGATGCCGAGCTGGACGAAGAGGACACCGTAACAGGCGAACCAACGGAAGCAGCTTTAGTTGCCTGGGCAAATGAACTGGGCCTGAAGAAACCGGCACTGAAAGAAGCCTGTCCACGGATTGGAGAAGCGCCGTTTGATTCCGGCCGTAAGATGATGACAACCGTTCATCAGACGGCAAATGGCATTGTGCAATATACCAAAGGCGCACCGGACGTTATCATTGACCGGTGCAACTACTACCTGTTAGACGGAAAACCGGTTCCCATGACCGACGCATGCCGCGCGGAAATCCTGAACGCCAACAAGGAAATGGCCGACAGGGCACTGCGGGTTCTGGCCTGTGCACAGCGGCTTTGGAATGCAAAGCCGGATTCCATGGAAGCGGAAACGCTGGAATCCGACCTGTGCTTTGTCGGCCTGACCGGCATGATTGATCCGGTGCGCCCGGAAGTCAAAGATGCCATTGCCGAGTGTAAAACAGCCGGCATCCGCGCCATCATGATTACCGGTGACCACGTGGATACCGCTGTAGCAATTGCCAAAGAACTGGGTATTCTGTCCGACGGCCAGCGGGCCATTACCGGCACGGAACTGTCCGCCATGAGTGACGAAGAATTTGCCGCCTGTGTACAGGACATTAGCGTTTATGCCCGTGTACAGCCGGAACACAAGACCCGGATTGTTACGGCCTGGCGTAATGCCGGTTATGTAACAGCCATGACCGGAGACGGTGTCAATGATGCCCCAAGCATTAAGAGTGCTGACATTGGTGTCGGCATGGGTATTACCGGCACAGACGTTACCAAGAACGTAGCAGATATGGTTCTGGCAGATGATAACTTTGCTACCATTGTCGGCGCCGTGGAAGAAGGCCGCCGGATTTATGACAACATCCGAAAGGCCATTCAGTATCTGCTTGGCTCCAACATGAGCGAAGTCATCAGCATCTTCGTTTCCAGTTTGCTTGGCTTTACCATTCTGAAGCCGGTGCACCTGCTCTGGATTAACCTGATTACCGACTGCTTCCCGGCACTGGCGCTGGGCATGGAAAAGGCAGAAGGAGACATTATGCGGCGTAAACCGCGGAGTGCCAAGGCCGGTATCTTTGCCGGTGGTATGGGCGGAGACATTGCCTACCAGGGCCTGTTAGTTTCCGTCCTAGTCCTGACCTCCTACTTTGTCGGCCATTATATGGAATCCGGTGTGTGGGAAATTGCCAACAGTCAGGATGGCATGACCATGGCGTTCCTGACTATGTCCATGGCGGAAATCTGCCACAGCTTCAACATGCGTTCCCTGCGCGGCTGCATCTTTACCATGAAGAACCAGAACTGGATGCTTTGGGGCGCCGCTGCCGGCAGTATGATCTGCACCACGCTGGTATGTGAAGTTCCTGTCCTGGCAAACGCCTTTGACTTTGCTTCCGTAGAACTGGATGAATACCTTGTGGCCATTGGTATTGGTATGGTTGGCATGTTTGTTGTGGAAATTGTCAAGACCTTCCAGCGGATGTATACCGCACGGAAAGAAGCCAAACAGGCTGCGTAATAACAGAACGAAAATCGAATCACCCCCGGTACAGCCCGCAAGAGTTGTGCCGGGGGATTTTCTTTGCCTGCTCCGGTAAAATCTGGAAGAAAAAGGCTTGCTTTCCGGAAAGAAAGGACTATAATAATCTTTGTTAGCACTCACATAGTAAGAGTGCTAATTCCATAAAATATGGTTTTATTACTTTCATGAGGTGACAATAAATGGCTAAAAAACAATTTAAGGCAGAATCCAAACGGCTTCTGGACCTGATGATCAACTCCATTTATACCAACAAGGAAATTTTCCTGCGGGAGCTGATTTCAAACGCATCGGATGCAGAGGATAAGCTTTATTACAAGACCCTTTCGGAGGGCATCAGCGGCTTGTCCCGGAATGACTTTGCGATTCACCTTTCCACAGACAAAGAAAACCGTACCCTGACCATTAGTGATAACGGGATTGGTATGAGCAAGGACGAACTGGACAAGAACCTGGGAACCATTGCCAAATCCGGATCCCGCCTGTTCCGCAACGAATCCGAAGGGGATAAGAATGCGGAAGACATTGATATTATCGGGCAGTTTGGTGTTGGCTTCTACTCCGCCTTTATGGTGGCTTCTGAAGTAAAAGTTATCAGTAAGGCCTTTGGCTCAGATGAAGCCTGGGCATGGAAATCCACCGGCGCAGACGGCTACACCATTACCGAAGCAGAACGGGAAGGCCATGGTACCGACATTATCCTGACCCTGAAAGAGGATACGGAAGAAGAGAATTACAGCAACTATCTGGACGAACACAGCCTGGCCGGCCTGGTTAAGAAATACAGTGACTACATCCGGTATCCCATCCGGATGAACATGACCACTTCCGAACCAGTAGACGGCGAAACGGAAGAAGATGGCTCGCCGAAGTATCAGGACGTAACCAAAGAGGAAACCCTGAACACCATGGCACCTATCTGGAAAAAGAACAAAAACGAAGTAACAGAAGAAGAATACAACCAGTTCTACATGAGCAACTTCATGGACTGGAATCCGCCAATGAAGGTTATTCACAGCTCTACAGAAGGGGCTGCTACCTACAACGCGTTGCTGTTTATTCCGGGGAAAGCCCCAATGGATCTGTACAGCAAGGACTATGAAAAGGGCCTGAAGCTGTATGCTTCCGGTGTCCTGATTATGGATTGCTGCAAGGACCTGCTTGGGGACTATTTCGGCTTTGTTAAGGGCCTGGTAGACAGCGAAGATTTGTCTTTGAACATTTCCCGTGAAATGCTGCAGCAGGACCGCCAGGTACAGATTATTGCCAGAAGCCTGGAAAAGAAGATTAAGTCGGAGCTGCTGAAGATGCTGCGTCAGGACAGGGAACAGTACGAAACCTTCTTTAAGGAATTCGGCGCCAACCTGAAATACGGCACCTACAGTGACTATGGCCAGCACGCCGAACTGCTGCGAGACCTGTTGCTGTTCCACAGCTCCTTTACCGGCGGCTATACCACACTGGAAGAATATGTCGGCCGTATGAAGGAAGATCAGAAGTACATCTACTATGCTGCCGGTGACAGCCTGGAACAGATTGCTTCCCTGCCGCAGGTAGAAATGGTAGCGGATAAGGGTTATGAAATCCTGTACTTCACGGAAAGCATTGATGAATTTGCCATCAAGATGATGTGGGGCGGCTATGAAGGAAAAGAATTCCGCTCTGTTTCCGACGATGACCTGGGCTTTGATACCCAGGATGAAAAGGACAGCGCCAAGGCCAAGGAAGAGGAAAACAAGGAATTCTTTGATTTCCTGAAAGAGTCCCTGGGTGGAAAGGCTACCGCCGTCAAGGTTTCCTCCAGACTGAAGAGCGCCCCGGCCTGCATCAGCACCGAAGGCGGCATTTCCCTGGAAATGGAAAAGATGCTGTCCATGCAGATGAATGCGGCTGACCGGATGAAGGCCCAGAAAGTGCTGGAGCTGAACACCGAACACCCAATCTTTGCCAAGATGAAAGAGCTGTATGAAACAGACAAGGAAAAGGCAGCAGATTATGTCAACCTGCTCTTTGATCAGGCTCTCCTGTTAGAGGGTATTACACCGGAAAATCCGTCTGAATTTACCGCCCGGATTCTGGCCCTGATGTAACAAAACGAAGGCCAAAAAAGCGCGTAAATAAGCTGCGTAATACGAAAAATCATACGAAAGCAACCTCTGGTTCACTACCATTGGTTGCTTTTTTTCTGCTATTGGTTCCAAACCCCTTTTCAAAAATTTTTTCTTGCGCTAAGGTAAGGCCAGTCACTTTTTGGAAAGGGGATTGCAATGAAAGCAATTGTTATGAACGGCCGGCTGGTGGCCGATCCCACCATCAGGGAAGTGGGAGAAAAGAAAGCCAAACTGGCCAGCTTCCGGATGGCCAACAATGACGGGGAAAAGGATACGGGGGAATTCTATGACGTTCATTGCTGGGACAAGCTGGCACAGTTTGCAGAGTCCTATTTGAAGAAGGGGTCCAAGATCCTGTTACAGGGCAGTTTTGAAAACCAGCTGTATCAGGACAAAGAGGGAAAGAACCGGACCCATTTTGAAATTACGGCAACCAAAATAGAGTTTATGTAATTGTGGGAAACAGCGGTGAGTCCTTTTGCTTAAAAAATAAAATAAAAAAACAAAAGCTTCGCCCAACACAAATTGCTGCAGAAGGACTCTCCGCTTTTCTAAATAAGGAGAGTTTTATGAAGAAGACAAATAGAAAAGTTCACCTTTTTTCCGTCCTTGGATTACTGCTGGCGCTTTCTTTGCTGGTAGGGGGCACATGTTATGCCATGAGCCTTTCCGAAGGGGAAAATGCGGCAGTTAATATTACACAATATTGCAATGAAGGCGCCTCCGGAGCCTCCGGCACTGCGGGAAGCTCCACATACCGCTATACCATGCTGGATGGGGATACCACCTACCTGCGGATGATGTATCTGGCGGATTCCAATCAGGAAGGCGCTGCTGCAAAGACAGATGCCGGTGGTACTCCAATCTGGGTTTACTGTATAGAATACGGAACCGCAATAGAGTCTTATAACGGACGGACGGCAACCACGCTGGCGGACAGCGCCGTCTGGAATAACTTAAGTAAAGAACAGCAATTGGGAATTACCCTGGCCACCATGTATGGCTGTCCTGTTTCCGGCCTTGGTACTTCCATGGCAGACAGTTACGCTGCCACACAGGTCTTAATCTGGGAATACCAGACCGGTATCCGGACCAGCGTAACGGAGGACATAAAACAGGATGCAGGTTACCGTGGCGGCACCATAGAACAAAACCGCTTTACCAATGTGCTGAGCGGGAAGGCCGGTCAGACGGCATATAACGCACTGGTGCAAAAAGTACTGCGGCACCAGACTACGCCGGACTTTTCTAATACGGAAATTGTGTTAGCGTATGACGTGGAAAACGGAGATTACCGGGCCGTGCTGACGGATACGAATGGCGTTTTGCAGGACTACAGCGTAGCGTCTGATACGGATGCGGTAGCAGTTGCAAGTGCGGGAAATACGCTGACGCTGATCAGCAAAACGCCGGTAACCGGCGTGGGCCTGCAACTGACCCGAAACCTGCCTGCCCTGAGCTCGCAGGCCCTGCTGGCCCTGGCGCCGAATGGCACCGGCCAGGCCGCTATTGTAGGGCAGCAGTCCAATGCAGTTGCAGCCCGCGCCACCGTCCGCACTGCCACCGGGAATCTCCGGATAGAAAAGACGGCTTCAGATGGTGCCATTTCCGGAATCCACTTTACGGTGACCGGACAAGGGGAAACCTATGAGCTGGAAACGGATGAAAACGGTGTGGCAGAACTAACCGGAATACCTTCCGGAGAATATACCGTAACGGAAGGCACTATGGGAGAACAGTACATTGCGGTTACGGCACAGACTGTTCTTGTCGGAAACAACACAACAGAAACCGTGCAGTTCCACAACCAGGTAAAAACAGGGACTGTTGTGTTGCAAAAAACAGACGCCGTTACCAGAGCGGGCCTGCCGGATGTGGCCTTTGACTTGTATGCAGAGGGAGCAGAGGAACCACTGGAACGTTATAGAACTGATGAAAACGGAACCATTACCGTAGAGAACCTGCCGTTTGGCTCTTATTTCTTCCGGGAAGCAGAAGCGCCGGATGGCTACCTTCCTTTGGAAGAAGATCTGCTGTTTTTCGTAACGGAGGAGGGTCAGACTATTTCCCTGGAAGCCAAAAACCAACCGATTCCGGAAGTGCCGACCACACCGACTACAACGGCTCCGCAGCTAAGTACAACGGTACCGGCTACATCGCCGGTGACAACGCAACCAAAGGTGGTTTCCACTGCCGATGAAACGGTAATGCTGCCCCTCTTCCTTGCCGCCGGTTTCGGCCTGGCCGGATTCCTGATTTTGCGCTTCGGAATGCGGAAAAACGAGCGCCGCTGAGATAGTTGACTTTGCTTTTTTTGCGGTGTAGAATTTACAGGAATTGCAAGGACAAAGTCCGTAAGGAAGGGTTTTATCTCTATGAAAATCATTGACAAGCACGGCGTAGTTTCCGAAGCCACTGAAGAGCAGGCACAGCAGGTTATTCGCCATTCCGCAGCACATATCATGGCACAGGCCATTCAGCACCTTTGGCCGCAGGCAGACTTTGCCTTCGGACCGGCTACCGAACGCGGCTTTTTCTATGACGTGGATCTGGGAGATGTCAAACTGACAGACGAAGACCTGGACGCCATTGAAAAAGAAATGAAGAAGATTGTAAAAGCCAATCTGAAATTCAAGCCGTTTATCCTGCCGCGGGAAGAAGCCAAAAAGCTGATGGAAGAACGCCATGAAAAATATAAGTTGGAACACATTGACGACCTGCCGGAAGACGCGGAAATTTCCTTCTTCCAGCAAGGGGACTACATTGACATGTGCACCGGCCCGCATCTCTGCTACACCAAAGCATTAAAGGCGTTCAAACTGACCCAGCAGTCCGGCGCTTATTGGCGGAATGACTCCAACAATAAGATGCTGACCCGCATCAACGGTGTGGCCTTTGCCACCCAGGCAGAGCTGGATGAATACCTGAAGCAGGTAGAAGAAGCCAAGGCCAGAGACCACCGCAAGATCGGCAAGGAAATGGGCCTCTTCATGACAGATGACCTGGTTGGCCGCGGCCTTCCCATGTTCCTTCCGAAAGGATATGCCGTTTGGCAGGAACTGGAAACCTACATCAAAGAAAAAGAACGTCTGCTGGGCTACCAGCACGTTATGACACCGTGTGTTGGTACCGTAGACCTGTACAAAACTTCCGGACACTGGGCACACTATAAAGACAACATGTTCCCGGCCATGGAAGTAGACGGGGAAGCCTTCGTCCTGCGTCCTATGAACTGCCCGCACCATATGCGGATTTATGCCAACAAGCCGCATAGTTACAAGGAACTGCCGATCCGCATCGGGGAAATTGCCCATGACTTCCGTTATGAAGCCAGTGGTACACTGAAGGGCATTGAACGTGGCCGTCACTTCTGTCAGAATGACGCACACCTGTTCTGCACGCCGGATCAGATTAAAAGCGAAGTCAGCGCCGTAGTAGACCTGATTTTTGACGCTTACAAAGACTTTAACATTACGGATTACCGTTGCGTTCTGTCTCTGCGGGACCCGAAAGATACCGTAAAATACCACCCGGATGACGACATGTGGAACACCGCAGAAAATGCGTTGCGGGAAGTGCTGAATGAAATCGGCATGGAATATACCGAAGAAATCGGCGAAGCAGCCTTCTACGGGCCCAAGCTGGACGTTAACGTAAAACCGGCTGTCGGCGGGGAATACACCCTGTCCACCTGCCAGCTGGACTTTTGCCTGCCAATGAAGTTTGACCTGAAGTACATTGACTCCGAAGGAAAGGAACAGACCCCGGTTGTATTGCATCGGGCCATCCTTGGTTCCCTGGACCGCTTCATGGCCTACTTAATTGAAGAAACCAAGGGCAAGTTCCCACTGTGGCTGGCTCCTACCCAGATTAAGGTACTGCCGGTATCGGAAAAGACTATGGACTATGCCACAGACGTATATGAAAAGCTGATGCATGCCGGTTTCCGTGCCGAACTGGATGACCGCAATGAAAAGATTGGTTACAAGATTCGGGAAGCCCAGCAGGTAGACCGTGCCCCGTATATGCTGGTACTTGGCCAGCAGGAGGCAGAGGCCGGAACCGTAACGCTCCGGTACCGGGACGGCGGCAATTCCGAAACCTTTACTTTGGATGACTTTATTGCCAAAGCAAAACAGGTTGTTGCCAACAAAGAATAAAGCCCAAATAAAAGCAAATAGAATAAATTCTTAAAGGAAAAGACTCGCTGTATAGCGAGTCTTTTTTGCGTCCTTTTGTGTCTTTTCGTGGCAGATTTGTGACACAACTGTAATCTGATTGTAACCTTTGCCGCCGCTTTTTATGATAGACTAAAGCCACAGAATGAGAAAGGGGGGCGAAGACTTTGATTCAGCTTTCAAACGTTTCCAAGTTTTACTACAGTAAGGGCGTCATTGCCACCGGATTTTCCCGCGTCAGTCTGGACTTCTCCATGGGAGAATTTGTTGCCATTACCGGAGAGTCCGGTTCCGGCAAATCCACCCTGCTGAACGTCATCAGTGGACTGGACACCTACGAAGAAGGGGAAATGTACATTGATGGCCAGGAAACCAGCCATTATACGGAAAAAGAATTTGAAGACTACCGCCGCAAGTATATCGGAAATATTTTCCAGAACTTTAATCTGGTGAACAGCTACACGGTATACCAAAACATTGAACTGGTATTACTGCTGAACGGCGCCAAACCGGGAAAAATTAAGCAAACCGTGAATGGCCTGATTGAAAAGGTGGGCCTGACGGAATACCGCAATACCAAGGCGTCCAAGCTGTCCGGTGGCCAGAAACAGCGGGTTGCCATTGCAAGGGCACTGGCCAAGGACACGCCTATCATTATTGCAGATGAGCCCACCGGCAACCTGGACAAACAGTCTGCCGAAGAGGTCATCCGCCTGTTGGCGGACGTGGCCAAGGATAAGCTGGTCATCATTGTTACGCACAACATTGAACAGGTAGAACCGTATATTACCCGGAAAATTAAAATGCATGACGGCAAGGTCTTGGAAGACGTGACCTTGCGGCACAACCCCACTGTGGAAGCGGCCGCTGGTACATATGATAACATGACCCCCGGCTCGCAGATCCGAATCGGCATCCGGAATGCGTTCAAGATTAAACCGAAATTTTTGCTGCTGCTTCTGGTTTTTCTGTTCGTATTTACGTCTCTTACGGCAGAGTTAAGCGCGTTCCGCGTCAGTCTGTCGGATTCCAAGCAGACATACAATTATTTTTTTCAGGACCAGCGGCGCAACCGCATTGTTGTCAAAAAGGCGGACAACACCTCTTTTTCACAGGAAGAATTGCAAAAAATTGCCGCCATGGATCAGGTAAACGAAGTGGTAGAAAGCGATGTTTCCCTGGACAACGCCATGCTTTTTCATACCCGGGAACAGGACCTGGAAAATCTGGATTATTACTTCCAACTGACACCGCGTGCACTGTCAGATTTTGACGGAACGCTGACATGGGGTGAAATGCCGACTAAAGATACAGAACTGCTGATTGTGGCAAAGAAGGATGGCTATTTTGCCTCTATCTACGAAGAATTGGTAGGTAAGCAACTGTATCTGCCTTCGGGTGAGGAAGCCTATACCATTTCCGGAGTAGCTCTGGTAGACCAGGTGGACATATCTTCCGGCAACTATGACCGGGACGGCTATGTGTACGTCAGTCCGGCTTTGCTAAAGCAGATGCAGACGCAGTCCAACGCCGATTATGCAAAATTTTCTTATGTCTTTAATGGTAAGACCTATACTAGCGAGTTGGCACCCGGCTGGACCGTTCAGCCACTCAGCAGTGTAAAAAGCGGAACCTGCATTATGAGTGAAGACTACAATCTGTACGCCAAGAATGGCAAAAGTGTCGGCTCCAAGCTGGAAATTAATGTAAAGACGCCTTATTATACGGACACCCTGACCGTAACCTGTGCCTCTACTTACAACCAGAAAACCATAAAGAAGCTGTTGGGAACGTCCTCGGAGGACAGCTATGACTCCGGTGTAATTTATGTAAATGCGGAGGATTACAGCAATCTGTTTGACAAGGATACGTATCAGATTTCGGTTCTGACGGACGGAGAAGAGTCGGTAGATGCCGTTAATCAGGCGTTACAAAACAATGGGTATACAACCCTTGCCATTAAGGATGCCATGGTTTCCTCGGATAGGACCACCGTGGTAATGAAAGCACTGACCCTACTGGTAACCGCCATGGTGGCAATTGTTGTGTTCTTTGTCAGCTACTTTGTTATCCGCATTATTATGCGTTCCAGAAACGTTTATTATTCCACGGTCCGGATGCTGGGCGGAAATGGCAGGGTTTGCAGAAACCTGTTGGGCATAGACCTCTTGACGGTGGCCAATACGGCAGCAGCGGTCTTTGGGATAGCCTGGTGGGCCCTGGCAACCTACTCCGGAAACGAAGTGTTACTTACCATGGCTCAAAGCATGCGCTGGCAGGACTATCTTATCATTTATCTGATTGGCGTTGTTATTGCCGTTCTGGCCACCCTCCGCTATGCAAAGACCCTGTTTAAGAAGAGCAGTATCAGCACGCTGCACGAGGAGGTGTAACGGCATGATTGAATTAAAAAAGGTCAATAAATTTTTTAATAAAGGCAAGAAAAACGAACTTCATGTCATTAACAACACCAGCCTGACGCTGCCGGATGTGGGCCTGATTGCGTTACTTGGCCCGTCCGGATGCGGGAAAACCACGCTTTTAAACGCCATTGGCGGACTGGATTCCGTGCAGGGCGGCACCATTCTGGTGAACGGGAAAAAGATGTCCTCCCGCAACATGAGCCAGGTGGATAAGCTGCGTAGCTTGTCCGTCGGATATATTTTCCAGGATTATAAATTGCTGGAAGATCAGACCGTGTTTGACAATGTTGCCATTGCCCTGAAAATGGTGGGCATTAAAAACAAGGATGAAATTAAAGTCCGGGTAGAGTACGTCCTGGAAAAGGTCGGCATGCTGCGGTACCGCCACAGACCGGTTTCCATGCTGTCCGGCGGGGAACGGCAGCGCGTTGGCGTGGCCCGTGCCCTGGTCAAAAATCCGGATATTGTGCTGGCCGACGAACCGACCGGAAATCTGGATTCCCGTAACTCCGTGGAAATCATGAATATCATCAAGACCATTTCCAAAGACCGACTGGTCATTCTGGTTACCCACGAACGCAACCTGGCAGAATTTTATGCTTCCAGAATTATTGAGGTCATGGACGGTACGGTGACCGCCGACCGCCAGAATGAACACGACAACGCGCTGGACTATGAGCTGGATAACGTTTTTTATCTGAAAGAATTCCCAAGCCGACGCACCTTTACAGACCGGCAGGATCAGATTTCCGTATATGCTTCGGAAGAAGATGTAGTAAATCTGAAAATTGTGGTAAAGCACGGGAATTTGTACATTCAGGCGCCGGAAAACCAGCACGTGGAAGTGTTGGAAAAGGGCTCCGGCATTGAATTGGTAGACGACTACAAACAGCAGGTGGATAAGGAAAGTATTGCGGATTATGATTTCCACCTGGATGAAATTGGAGACCAGTCCATCGCCCGGCGATACAGCTCCATTCAGAATTTCTGGACGGCATTCTTTCTTGGGTTCAAAAAGATTGGTTCCTATACCACGCTTCGGAAATTCCTGTTGGTTGGATTTCTTTTGGCGGGCTGCTTTATTTCCTTTGCTTTTGCACGGATTGGCAGTGCAACCCACGTGGAACAGAAGGATTACATTACGGCCAATGCGTCTTATCTGCAGTTGGAAAATCCAACCCTTTCGGTGGAGGATTACAACAAACTGGCAAACCGATCGGATGTGGCCTATGTGTTACCCGGTGACAGCAAGATTACGCTGACCTTTGCACCGGAACAGTTTTATCAGTCACAAAACGTTTCTTTTTCCCTGACGGGGTCTTTATCTGATGTTGCCACGTTAACGGCAGAGGACATTACGGTCGGCCGTTTGCCGGAGACAGAACAGGAGTTTGTGGCAGACCGCATGCTTCTGGATTCGCTTCTGTCTTCGGAAAACCGGCTTGCCATGTTTAACATGCGGCATCCGGAGGAGCTGATTGGAAGAACCTACTCTTTGAAAAATGGCCGGAGCTATACCCTGGTCGGCCTGACAGACCGGCAGGAACCGAACCTGTACCTGAACCAGAGTCAGTTTATCTGGGCCCTGTATTATACGAATCCCTCTGCTACCGATGAAATTTACAGAATCAATGTTTCCGGTGACACAGATTCTTCGGAAACGGGAATTCTGCAATCCTATCGTCTGGCAGAAGGTACCTATCAGCTGAAAAAAGGTCGCCTGCCGGAAAATGCCTATGAGTGCATTGTGAATTATGAAGAACGGGAGTCCTATCCGCTGAACAAAGCCATAGACGTAACGGTTGGCAAGCAGAAGCTGAAAGTGGTTGGCTATTATACGTCAGACCAGAATCTGACAAAGCCGCTGGTGAATGACCAGACGTTGCTGTATGAGCTGGTGGAAAATGCGTCCCTGTATACCATCTGCCCGGCAGAGGAACAGGATGCCTATTCCAATCTGACGGCAGAAGGCTACAACGTAACTAACCTTCTGGCGGATGCCAGGAAATCTTACCAGGATTCCATGAAAACAACGGTACGTGCTACCCTGATTCTGGCAACCATTATCATTGCCATTTCCCTGATTGAAATGTTCTTGATCAGCCGGTCCAGCTTCTTAAGCCGGATTAAGGAAGTGGGCACCCTGCGCGCCATTGGCATGAAGAAGTGGGATGTTTACAAAATCTTCCTGGGAGAAGTGCTGGCGGTAACCACCTTAACGGATTTGCCGGCCATTCTGATTACCTTCTTCGGTATTCAGTGGGCAACGGCTTCCAGTACGGAAATTGCACAATTCCTTTATCAGGAACCGTACTTCCTACTGCTGGAAATTCTGCTGGTTTACGCATTCAATGTTCTGGTGGGCCTGCTTCCGGTATGGAACACCATGCGGAAACGCCCGGCGGCCATTCTGGCAAGATATGATATTGATTAAGGAAAAGCGTAAGAAAAACAGAACACAAAAAGAAAGAGGCGCGTCAGAAGACGCGCCTCTTAGCTTAATGATTAATCAGCGGTTAAAACAAAGCAGAGCCATTCACCGGAGACATGGCGCTCTACAATGGAGAAGCTATTGTCCTGGAAGGCTTGCAATACATCCGGTTCCCGCGTGTTTAAAATACCGGAAAGGATGAAGTAAGCGCCCGGTTTTAAAAACTGTTTGGCGCTTTGGCAGAAGAGTACAATGACATCTGCCACAATGTTAGCCACAACCAGATCATACTGTCCGGTAATCTGCCGGGCCATGTCTCCGCAGTGCACTGTGTATTGCGGAGGAGTGAACCCGTTGCGGCGGCCGTTTTCTTCCGCAGTTTTTACGGCAAGCTCATCAATGTCTACGCCCTCTGCGGAAGAAGCCCCCAGCAATAGGGCTGCCAGGGAAAGAACCCCGGTGCCGCAGCCCAGGTCAAGGACGGTTTCCCCGCCGTGGATGTGCTGCTCCAGCGCTTCCAGGCAGAGACGGGTGGTGTCATGGGACCCGGTGCCGAAGGCCAGTCCGGGTTCCAGGTAAAGCACCTGCCGTCCGTCTGCGTCTGCGGCAACGCCTTCTTCCTGCCAGTTGGGCTGAATCAGCAGCTTCTGTCCGATTTTCTGTGGGTGGAAGAATTTCTTCCAGTTGTTTTGCCAGTCTTCCCGTTTGCAGGGCAGTACTTCAATTTCATAAGCAATATTGGATGCCTGATACCGTTCCTGCAAAAAGGCGGTGGCTTCCATTGGGTTTTCGCCGGGTTCCAGATAAATGTGAACGTAACCCGTGTCCCGGTCCTTTTGCAAAAGGGCTTCATCTATTAAATCAATGTGCGCAATTTCTTCGGTTTCTTCTTCCAGATAACGGTAGTCTTCAATATAGATACCGTAAGGAACCGTCATTTGCGCAATGTCTCCGGCAAGGTCAATATCCCCGGCGGAGACTTTTATTTTTAATTCCGTCCATGGATTGGGATTGGATCCGGCGTTGTAGGTGGTGGCACCCTCCGGTGTAATGTTACACATGGAAGTTATCCTCCGTTTTATCCATTAGGTTGGCTTCCGGTTTCAGGTCTTCTTTCCGCCCATGGTTGTACAGACGCGTGTCATCCAGGGACCAGATGCGCTGGGAGAAGTCTCCGGGTTCAATGCCGGAAACAATGTCGGCAATTTCATAAACCTTGGCATCTAACTCGTCCAACAGGGAAAGCACGTGAGCTTCCAGGAACATGGGACGGACTGCAGAACCGAATTCCGGCTTGCCGTGATGGGAAATCAACATGTGCTCCAGCAACTCTGTCTTTTCTGCAGGAGTGCCGATTTCCGCCGCAACGTCATGAACCATGATGGTGCCGCGTACCAGATGACCAATCAGGTTGCCGTCCGTGGTGTACTTTCCGGCAATGCCGAGTTCGTTGGCATCCATTTCTTCCAGCTTGCCCAGGTCATGGAGTGCCGCACCGCAAAGAAGCAGGTCCGGGTCTATGCTGGGATACACTTCACAGGCTTTCTGTGCCATCCGCATAATGGACAGCGTATGGTACAGCAGGCCACCACGCATGGCATGATGCAAACGAACCGCAGCCGGATAATATAACAGGCGGTCTTTGTATTTGGCGTAAACTGCTTTTAACAGCTGCTTTAAATCTTCGTCCCGGAAGCCTTCGGCAATGGAAATAATTTCCTGATACATGGCTTCGGAGTCATATTCGGCAGCGGCTACGTAGTCGGCAGGGTTGATGTTGTCACTGGTTAATGCCGGGCGAATCAGCTCTACCCGTAACTGCGGAGCGCCCCGGAACTGATCCAGTGTGCCGCGGACTTTAACAATGGAGTTTTCTTTGAAAACAATGGTGACGCCTTCCTGGTAGTCCCAGTATTTGGCGTCAATTTCCCCGGACTTATCCGTCAGCACCAAATCCATATATTTGGCGCCTTTCATGGAGGTTTTTACTTCACAGCGTTTGACCAGGCAGAAGCCTTCCACTTTGTCTGATGCGCCGATGGTTTTAAAATTCATAGTACCAGTCATCCTTTCTTTTCTGCTAAAAGTCTATCAAAGAAGGGGTGCGGCGTCAATGAAACGGGAACCAGTTGTTGCCCTAGGAGAACGAACGGTTTTGTGTTAGTATAGTAGCGTATTTTTCGGGGCGAAAAGCCCACTGATGAAGGAGTACAAATGGATTCAAATTATATTGTAAAAGACCCGCTTCCCGGGTTTCGTGTGGTCCGTTATGAAACGGATCGGTTTAAGACCGGCTGTCTTTCCGTCGGTTTGGTTTTACCGTTGCAGGAGGATGCAGCCAAGTATGCCATCCTGCCGTATTTACTGACCAAAACGTGTGCTGCGTATCCCACCACAACCGCACTGAATAAAAAGCTGGCAGAACTGTATGGCGCTTACCTGACCCCCAGTGTTGGCAAGTATGGGGAAAACCAGGTGCTGCGTCTTTCCCTTTACTTCCTGGATAACCGCTTTGCCTTTGATCAGGAAGATTTGTTGCTGGAAAGCGCGGAACTGCTTTGCCAGGTGCTGTTTGCACCAAACCTGACAGAAGACGGCCTGTTCCCGGTTTCTGAAGTGGAGCGGGAAAAACGCCTTTTGCAGGAGCGTTTGGAAGCGGAAAGCAATGACAAACGGGCGTACGCCTTACGGCGCTGTGAAGAAATTATGTGTGCAGAGGAAGCCTACCATATTAATGTGTGGGGTACCACGGAAACGGTGGCTGCACTGACGCCGGAAGGCGTAGCGGCGGCCTGGCGGGAGACACTGCAAACCGCGCGGATCCAGGTCAACGTGGTTGGAAACGGCGCCATAGACCAGGTTGTTTCCACTTTTGAAAAAGCGCTTTTGGCAGTGGATCGCAGCGGTCCGCTGACTGCCCTTTGCTCCGGAATCCATCCGGAGGGAACTGCACTGAAAGAAGTAACCGAAGAACAGGAAATCCAGCAGGGCAAACTGGTCCTTGGATTCCGGACCGGAATGCAGGATCCGGAGGCGGATTTTGCAGCCTATACCGCCATGGCCGACCTGTTTGGCGGCGGCGTGTATTCCCGCCTGTTTAAAAATGTGCGGGAAGCCCAGTCCCTCTGCTACTACTGCAGTGCCCGCCTGTACAGCCGCAAAGGTATCTTGATTGTACAAAGCGGAATTGATCCGGAAAACGCAGAAAAGGCCAAGGCCTCCATTCTGGAACAGCTGGCAGATTTGCAGGCCGGACACGTAACCGAAGAAGACATGAATAACTGTCACCGCTCTTTGGAAGACCGGTACCATTCGGTTTCCGACAGCCCGGATGACATTGAAGGATGGGCACACGTACGCATTTGTGACCCACAGTTTAAAACCCCACAGGAAATTGCGGACTCCTTACAGGCGGTAACGGCGGAACAGGTTATTGCCGCCGCCAAAACCGTAAAACTGGATACGGTCTTTCTGCTGAAGGGAACCGGTAACGGCGCGGAAGCAGAACCGGAAGAGGAGGCAGAAGCATGATACAGGAAATGAAAAATGAAGCTCTTGGAGAATCCTATTTCTCCATCCGGCACGCCACCGGTCTGACCGTGCTGGTGTATCCAAAGAAGGGGTATTCCACCACCTATGGAATCATCGGCACCAACTACGGCTCCATAGACAACCTTCTTTCCGGAAAAACCATTCCCAACGGAACAGCTCACTTCTTGGAACACAAATTGTTTGAATCCGAAGAGCTGGATGCGTTTGACCGCTTTGCCGTAACCGGTGCATCGGCCAATGCCTATACCTCTTTTGACCGTACCTGCTACCTGTTCTCCTGCGCAGATCATGCCATGGAGAACCTGCAGATTCTGCTGGACTTTGTCCGGCACCCGTACTTTACCGAACAAACCGTCCGCAAAGAGCAGGGCATCATTGGCCAGGAAATCCGCATGTATCTGGACGAACCGGGCTGGCGCGTCCTGTTCAACCTGCTGGAATGTCTGTACCACAACCATCCCGTCAAAATTGATATTGCCGGCACGGAGGACAGCATTGCGCAAATCTCCGCCGACCTGCTGTATCAATGCTATGAACAATATTACAATCCGGAAAACATGGTCCTTGCCGTGGTAGGAGACGTAACCGTGGAAGATGTCCTTTCCATCTGCGATGCAGTCCTCGGCATCGCTCCGGCAGGGGGCGGACCCAACCGGAGACCGGCCTTCCAGGAGCCGGACTCCATTGTCCGCCCGTACGCGGAGCAGGAATTTGCGGTAACCATGCCCAGCTTTGCACTGGGGTTCAAAGAACCCGCAGGGCCGGAGCTGCCGTCCTTAAAGGACCGGATTCTTACCGGACTGTTACTGGACTATCTTGCCGGAGAAACCTCGCCCCTTTATAACCGTCTGTTAGAAGACGGATTCATTAACGGCAGCTTCGGCTACGAATACTTCGTCGGCCCCGGTTACCGCACCGTTCTGTTTAGCGGCATGTCCCGGTATCCGGAACAGGTGGCAGATGCCATCAAAACGGAAATTGAACGGCTGCGGAAAGACGGCCTTGACGAAGCGGAATTCCAGATGCTTCGCAAAATGAATTACGGCCGTTCCGTTATGGATTACAATGAAACGGATGGCCTGGCAAACGAACTGATTTCTGCCTATTTAGAGGGGTACCACTTGTTTGACGAATTGGACGTGTATCGCACGGTAACAAAAGAAGATGCCGAAGACCGCCTGCAAAAAATCCTGCAGGCAGACCATGCCGCACTGTCAGTTATTTTGCCGAAGAAAGACGGTTGACGGGTCAAAAGGCCTGTGTTATACTAACCGATGCCGCATATTCCGGGTCCTGGGTGTATTGCGCCCAGTGGTAAACAGAACGCAGGTTCTTACCCGTCGTAGCGAGTCTATATTAAAGGTAGGGAAACACGCACATGTACGCAATTATTGAAACTGGCGGAAAACAGTACAAGGTACAGGAAGGCGACGTAATCTACATTGAAAAGCTGAATGTAGAAGCAGACGCAAAAATTTCCTTTGACAAGGTACTTGCAGTTGGTTCCGATGACGGAATTAAAGTTGGTGACCCATATGTAAAGGGCGCTAAGGTTGCTGCCACAGCAATCAAGAACGGCAAGGGCAAGAAGGTTGTTGTCTTCACGTACAAGCCAAAGAAGAACGAAAAGCGCAAGAAGGGCCACAGACAGCCATATACTAAGGTTGAAATCGGCAAGATCAGCGTAAAGGCTGCTGCCAAGAAGGCTCCGGCTAAAGAAGCAGAATAAAGATTACCCAACTAGTGAAATAAAGAGGTGTATTACTAATGGCACATAAGAAAGGTATGGGTTCCACCAGAAATGGTCGTGACTCCGAATCCAAAAGACTTGGTGTAAAGCGCGCTGACGGTCAGTTTGTACTTGCCGGTAACATCCTTGTAAAACAGCGTGGCACACACATTCATCCGGGCAACAATGTAGGCAAGGGTAAAGATGACACCCTGTTTGCTCTCATTGACGGCACCGTTCGTTTTGAAAGAATGGGCAAGGACAGAAAGAAAGTTTCTGTTTACGCAACGGAAGAACAGTAAAATATGCTGCTAAAGGCTCCTGAGGGTTCAGGAGCCTTTTCTTTTTGCACTCATGCGGTTCCTTTTTTTGCCTTAATATTGTATAATGGTATGAATTTTATGAGTGGTAGTTTGCCCTGTATAAGGAGTCGGTTTCATGAAGAAATACAAGCTGTCTTTATGCGGACTTTTTCTGATTGTCGGCATTGCTTCCGTGCTGGCTGTTCCAACACGTCTGCACCAACTGATCAGCTGCCTGGACCGGAGCACCGGGTTCTGGCTGGTAAAAGATATCTCTTATCCTATCTTAATTGCCCTGACCGTGGTTGCTGCTTTAGCGTCTTTGCTGATTCCTTTGTTCAGCAATCAGTTGCCGCGTGCGGAATTTATGCCATTGAAAAGCAAAACCCTGGCGGCGGCTTCCCTTTTAACCGTATTTGGGTTCCTTTCGGATGCCATTCTTAGAATGCTGGAAGTAGCAGACCTTTGGACTGCCGTTCAGGCGCAGACACAGCAGGTCTTTACGTATTACATCAGCAGTGGTTTTATTCCAAAGCTGTTCCAGATTATTTTTGGTTTGCTGAGTGCCGTTTATTTCCTGTTCCTTGTCAAGGCAACATGGAAACGGACCACAGAATATCAGCGCTTGAAGCTGCTGGCACTTTCTCCGGTTCTTTGGGGGATTGCCCGCATGATGGTTCATTTTGTAGAACCCATCAGTTACCGTAATGTATCTCAGCTGATGCTGGAGCTGTTCTTTGTCGGATTCTTCCTGATATTTGCTTTGGAATTTGCCAGAATTGCCGGCGGCGTCAACTCCAAAAACAGCGTCTGGTCCCTGTACTTCTCCGGCAGTGCAGCGGTCTTCTTCGGAGTAACGGAAGCGTTCCCAACCTGCTTCCTGACCATTTTCGGCTCCGGCCATATTCTGCCGGACAATTACCCGGCACAGTTTGTTGACTTTGCGCTGGTGCTGTTCTTAACAGCGGTCCTGATCTGGTATTCTCCCTGCTTTGCAAGGGAAAGAGGATACAACGTATTCCCGGAGGCCAGCACACCGGCGCCGGCTAAGCTGTTCACGCCGGAAGAACCGGATTCCCCGGTGCGCCCGTCTGCGGCCGCCGGTAGCAAAACCATTCCGGCCGACCGGCTGAAAATTAAAAATCAGGAACCGGATACCACCGTATTGCCAAAGACAAAGGAGTAAGCCACCATGAGCTTACAGGGTTATGAAAAAAATCTGCAAGAGCAGTTAACTACGCTGATTGACAGCGGTCGGCTGCCCCATGCCATGGTTTTGGAAGGCGGCGCGCAGATTGACCGCACCCGGCTGGCGGAAGAGCTGGCCATGGCGCGGGTGTGCCAGGCTCCGTTTGGAAAACCCTGCGGTCACTGTGAAGCCTGTAAAAAAGTAAAGGCGGACACCCATCCGGATGTGCAATATCTGATTCCGGAAAAGGATAAGAAAAACATTGCCATAGACCAGGTTCGTGACATGCGTGCAGATGCCTATGTCCTTCCCAATGATGGGGATTGCAAAATCTACATTATTCCGGAAGCAGAACGGTTGCAGATTCCGGGGCAGAACGCTTTACTGAAGGTACTGGAAGAACCGCCACAGTTTAGCTCCTTTATCCTCTGCTGTGAATCTAAATCCATTCTTTTGCCGACCATTCTTTCCCGTGTGGCGGTATTCCACTTAACGGAAGTCCGGCAGGAAAATCTTTCGGCAAAAAAGCGTTCTGCAGTACAGCAGACGGCGGCGGAACTGGCCGACGCGCTGGCGGAAAAAAATGAATACCGCTTGTTAGCCGCTTCTGCCTGCCTGGAAAAGAAAAAAGATGATTTTCCATTGGTCCTGGAAGAACTGGGATTCCTGGTGCGGGACGCCTTAGTCCTGCAGGCAGGAAGCACGGTGCTTCTTTCTGACCAGAAAAGCGCGGCGGAAAAGTTAGGCCGCCGTTACAGTGCGGCTGCCCTGCTGGCCATGGAACAGGCTTTAACGGACCTGTCGGAAGACCTGCAGCGGTACGCCAATAAAAATTTAACCTTAACGCGTTTCTGCAGCACCCTGATGGCTGCCGCAGAACAGAACTAATTGTTGGAGGAACCAATATGACAGAAGTGGTAGGCATTCGCTTCAAACAGGTCGGAAAAGTCTACACCTTTGACCCAGCCGGGCAGCAACTGCCCCTTGGTAAACGGGTTATTGTAGAAACGGCCCGCGGCACCGAATGTGGCTTTGTGGCCAAAGCAAATTACTCCGTGCCGGATGAAGATCTGATTGCCCCGTTAAAACCAATCCTTCGGGTTGCCACAGAAGCGGACCTGAAGATGATGGAGGCCAACAAAGCCAAAGAGGCGAGGGCCTTCCAGATTTGTGAAGAAAAAATTAAAAAGCACGGCTTGGAAATGAAGCTGATTGAAGTAGAATATGCCTTTGACGGCAGCAAAATCCTGTTTTACTTTACCGCGGACGGAAGAGTAGACTTCCGGGAACTGGTAAAGGATCTGGCTTCCGTTTTCAAGACCCGCATTGAATTACGCCAGATTGGCGTCCGGGATGAGGCCAAAATGGTCGGCACGCTGGGTGCCTGTGGCAGACCGTGTTGCTGCCGGGAATACCTTTCCGACTTCCACCCGGTTTCCATTAAAATGGCCAAGGAACAGAACCTGTCCCTGAACCCAACCAAAATCTCCGGCACCTGCGGCCGCCTGATGTGCTGCTTACAGTATGAACACGAAGCCTATGAACACTTAATCCGGGTTACCCCGAAGGTAGGCGCCTACGTAAACACGCGGGAAGGCAGAGGCGTAGTAACGGAAGTAAACCTGATTACCGGTATGCTGAAAATCCGTTTGGACCATGACCCGGACGCCGCGCCGGTCAGTGTTCACCGTAAACAGGTCCGCGTTCTGCGGGACGGAGCCAAAGCCTCCGTCAGCAAGGCAGAACGGGACGCCTTAAAAAGCATAGAAAAAGACTAATTTTGGCAAAGAACCCGGATGCTTGACCATGCAAAAGGGTTTCATTATAATATTGCAGAAAAACTGCATCGCATAACGCATGGAAGGAATGTGGAACAGATGGAAGAAATCAGACTGACTTCGGAAGGCCTTAAGGAACTCCAGGACGAGCTGGAACAATTAAAAACCGTCGGCCGGAAGGACATGGCAGAAAAAATTAAGGTTGCCCTTTCTTTTGGTGACTTAAGTGAAAACTCCGAATATGACGAAGCAAAATCCGAACAGGGAAAACTGGAATCCCGCATTCAGGAACTGGAAGCTATTATCCAGAACGCAACCCTGATTGACGAAGACGAACTTTCCTCTGACGTGGTAAACCGTGCTTCTGTAGTTACCATTCGGGACATGGGCCTGAAAAAGGATATTACTTACCAGATTGTTGGCTTTACCCAGGCAGACCCGCTGAACGGCAAGATTTCTGATGAATCTCCGGTTGGCAAGGCTCTGATGGGCCACAAGGTTGGTGACACGGTTGCAGTAGAAGTACCGTCCGGAAAACTGAAATTCAAAATTCTTGAAATTGGGAAGAAATAAACAGAATTTTGAAAGGAGTTAGCAACATGGCTGACAACAAGAACCAGAATCCGGCAACCGAAGAACTGACCCCGGAACAGACCAATGAACAAAGACAAATCCGTATTGAAAAGCTGAAGGCAATGCAGGAGGCAGGCCAGGACCCATTCCAGGTCATGACCGCAGAGCAGACCCATCAGAGTACGGAAATTAAAGAACAATATGACGCACTGGAAGGAAAGAAAGTTTCCGTTTGCGGCCGCATTATCGGACGCCGCATTATGGGTAAGGCCTCCTTTGTTACCATCCAGGACAAGTCCGGCCGCATCCAGTCGTACGTTTCCATCAATGACGTAGGGGAAGAGGCCTATAAAGCTTTCAAAAAGCAGTGGGACATTGGTGACATTATTGAAATTAAGGGCTTTGTCTTTAAGACCAGAACGGAAGAAATTTCCGTTCATGCCCAGCAGATTCGCCTGCTTTCCAAGTCCCTGCTGCCGCTGCCGGAAAAATTCCACGGTCTGAAGGATCCGGATACACGGTACCGCCAGCGTTACGTGGACCTAATTGTCAATCCGGAAGTAAAGGACACCTTCATTAAGCGTTCCAAAATTATCCAGAGTGTCAGAAAGACCCTGGATGACGTAGGATACATTGAAGTGGAAACTCCGGTGCTGAATACCATTGCCGGTGGTGCCACAGCTCGCCCGTTCATTACCCATCATAATGCCCTTGACCTGGACATGTACATGCGCATTGCCACCGAGCTTCCGCTGAAGCGCCTGATTGTCGGTGGCATGGAGCGGGTTTATGAAATTGGCCGTATTTTCCGCAACGAAGGTATGGACACCAAGCACAACCCGGAATTCACCACCATTGAATTCTATGAAGCTTATACGGACTACAACGGCATGATGGATCGCACGGAAGCCATTTTCCGCAACGCCGCCATTGCCGCAAACGGAACGCCGGTTGTAAACTTCAAGGGTGTAGAAATTGACCTTGGAAAGCCGTTTGAACGCCTGACCATGGTAGACGCCGTCAAGAAATATGCCCACATAGATTTTGACGAATTCCTACTGGACAATGAAAAGGCAGTTGCCCTTGCCAAAGAACATCACATTGAAGTGGAAAAAGGCAAGGAAACCTGGGGTGACATCTTAACCCAGTTCTATGATGAATACGTAGAAGCCAACCTGACCCAGCCAACCTTCATCATGGACTACCCGGTAGAAGTATCCCCGCTGACCAAGCGCAAGCCAAGCAAACCATACCTGACCGAACGCTTTGAACTTTTCATCTGCGGCACGGAATACGCTAACGCCTACTCCGAACTGAATGATCCTCTGGATCAGATGGAACGCTTTATGCATCAGCTTATGCTTCGTGACTGTGGCGATGAAGAGGCCAACATGCTGGACGATGACTTCGTTCGCGCACTGGAATACGGAATGCCACCGACCGGTGGTTGCGGCATCGGCATTGACCGCCTTTGCATGCTCCTGACCGGCAATGAAAGCATCCGTGACGTTATCCTGTTCCCGACAATGAAGCCGGAAAAGTAACTGAAAACAGCATAACTATATATAAAAAAGGCAATTCCAGACGGAATTGCCTTTTTTTAAGTATTCAGCATTAACTGCGTAAGGTAGCTGTGCGCTTGCTCTTTTGGATAACGTAAAATAAGTTTCGCAAATTCATTCAGGCCATCCTGATGCCTAACAAT
>CAVFBE010000069.1:0-19129 GCA_963620745.1 Muribaculaceae bacterium
GAAGAACACGAATGTCCGTCTGTTCATGAATGGCTTTGCACAGAAGATACATACCCATGGAAGCACGGATGGTAGTAATGTCATAGGTTCCCAGCAGATGAACTACGGTTTCCAAAGAAGAGATTACTTCCTCCGGTGTCATGTAGATTTCCGTATGGTCACTTCCAATGAAATCTGCCACTTCCTTAGCGTATTTAAGGTCAATGGCATCCTGGCTCATGCCAATGGCAAAGGTCTTGATTGGCGTGCTGCTTTTCCGCGCGGCAATGGCACAAACCAGGGACGAATCCAGGCCGCCGGAGAGCAGGAAGCCGACTTTGGCATCGGCAATCAGACGCTTTTCCACACCAGCAATCAATCTATTATGAATCTCTTTGCAGGCGATTTCAAGACTATCTTTGCATACGGCATCGACTTTTGCAATATCGTGATAGCAGGTGAACTTGCCATCCTTATAATAGTGCCCCGGAGGGAACGGCATAATCTTGTCTGTCAGGCCAACCAAGTTCTTTGCTTCGCTGGCAAACAAGATGGTTCCTTCCTTGTCATATCCGTAGTACAGGGGCCGAATGCCAATTGGGTCTCTTGCAGCAATATAGCTACCGGTTTCCCCATCATAGATGATGCAGGCAAATTCTGCGTCCAGCTTCTGGAACATCTCCGTTCCGTATTCAAAATAAAGCGGAAGTAAGATTTCACAGTCACTGTCACTGACAAAGGTATAACCCTTTTGTTCCAATTCCTTCTTCTGCGATTCAAAGCCATACAATTCGCCGTTACAAACGACGTAGCTTCCGTTTCGTTCAAAAGGCTGCATTCCACTTGGGGTCAGCCCCATAATGGACAGTCTGTGAAACCCGAGAAGTCCCTTGCCGGTGTCTATAATTCTGCTGTCATCCGGACCACGGGAAACGGTTTGATCAAAGCCTTCCTGGAAGGCGTCGAGATCGGCTGTATCGCCGCAATAACCCATAATTGAACACATAGGAATAAAACTCCTTTATTATTTTACGCCGAACAGCAGGTCCGCATAGGTCGGGAACGGCCAGTAGGACTTAGCAGTTACGGTTTCTGCTTCGTCACACGGAACTCTGAGTTCGCCCATCTTAACCAGGATGGTATCCCGGATCATGGCAGATTCAGTAACCACATCTTCTGCCTTTTCCAAAGCCATGACGGCATCTTCCAGTTCGCCTACCTGAACCGCAATTCTGTCGGTCAGGGAAGAAAGTTTCTTCAGCAGGTTGGTTTCATAGGTGCAGGCAAGACCGGCATCTACGCACTTCTTGGCAGAAGCGGCTTTAGCAACATCAGCAGCATAAGCTTCTACTGCCGGGGCAATCTGGGTCTTGGCCATGTCAATCATGGTATTGGCTTCAATAATAACAGCTTTGCAGTAGTTATCCAACAGGATTTCGTGACGGGCCTGCAGTTCTTCTTCGGTGAAGACACCGTGGGCAGTCAGCATATCCACATTTTTCTTATCCAGCAGGTGCGGGATGGCATCTGCGGTGGTGCGCAGGTTCAGGAGGCCGCGCTTTTCAACAGCTTCTTTGGTCCAGCTGTCATCATAGCCGTTGCCGTTGAAGATGATGCGCTTGTGATCCTTAATGGTCTTGCGGATCATTTCATGCAGAGTGGTTTCAAAGTCATCTACATTTTCCAGACGGTCTGCGTAAATCTTCAGGCTTTCTGCAACAGCACTGTTCAGCATGATGTTGGCATCTGCAATGCTGCTGGCAGAACCAAGCATACGGAATTCAAACTTGTTGCCGGTGAAAGCAAACGGGGAAGTCCGGTTACGGTCGGTAGCGTCACGATTGAACTTCGGCAGTACGTCAACACCAAGCTTCATCTTAGTCTTGGCTACGCCTTCGTACGGGGTGTCATTTTCAATGGCATCCATAACAGCCTGCAGGTCATCGCCAAGGAACATGGAGATAACGGCCGGAGGTGCTTCGTTGGCGCCCAGACGGTGGTCATTGCCGGCGGAAGCAACGGAAATCCGAAGCAGATCCTGATAGTCATCTACGGCCTTAATAACGGCGCAGAGGAACAGGAGGAACTGTGCGTTTTCATACGGGGTTTCGCCCGGGGAAAGCAGGTTCTGTCCGGCATCGGTAGCAATGGACCAGTTGTTGTGCTTACCACTGCCGTTCACGCCGGCAAATGGTTTTTCATGCAGCAGGCAAACCAGGCCATGCTTGGCAGCAACCTTGCGCATGATTTCCATGGTCAGCTGGTTGTGGTCTGTTGCAATGTTGGTGGTGGTATAAATTGGAGCAAGTTCATGCTGTGCAGGAGCAACTTCGTTGTGCTCTGTCTTAGCAAGAATACCCAGCTTCCAGAGTTCTTCGTTCAGGTCTTCCATGAAGGCGGCAACTCTTGGCTTGATAACACCAAAGTAGTGGTCGTCCAGTTCCTGCCCCTTCGGCGGCTTTGCGCCAAACAGGGTGCGGCCGGTAAAGCAGAGGTCCGGACGCTGTTCATACATTTCCTGCGGAATCAGGAAATACTCCTGTTCCGGGCCGACGGAAGAGCGGACGCACTTAGCGGTGTCATTGCCGAAGAGCCGCAGAATCCGAAGAGCCTGTTTATTCAGTGCTTCCATGGAACGAAGCAGCGGTGTTTTTTCGTCCAGTGCATGTCCGGAGTAAGAGCAGAATGCGGTCGGAATGCAAAGGGTGTTTCCTTTAATGAATGCGTAAGAGGTCGGGTCCCATGCGGTATATCCTCTGGCTTCAAAGGTAGCGCGAAGGCCGCCGCTTGGGAAAGAGGAAGCGTCCGGTTCGCCCTTGATCAGTTCTTTGCCGGAGAATTCCATAATGACGCCGCCGTCCGGAGCCGGACTAATAAAGCTGTCATGCTTTTCTGCAGTAACACCGGTCATTGGCTGGAACCAGTGAGTGTAATGGGTTGCACCATTGGCAATAGCCCAATCCTTCATTGCAATTGCTACAGCATTAGCTACGCCACTATCCAGTGGAGTTCCTTCATCAATGGTCTTTTTCAGAGAAGCATAAACCTTTGCAGATAAGGTTGCCTTCATGATTCTGTCATCAAAAACCAAACTTCCAAAATAGTCTGATACTGTTCCCATGATACTGTCTCCTTTATTTTTGAGATTAAACAAAAGGGCAAGGGCGTCTTTGAGCCATAACTCAAAGACGCCCTTGCCTTTTCTGGAACGCATTCTACACCCGCAAAAAAGCTTTGTCAACCCTTATTTCAGGTGTTACAATGTTACCAGTTTTAATTGTATTTGAGTCCGAAGAAAGTAGGTAGGAAACGCTATGAAGTACTCCAAGGAAGAAGTCCTGCAATTTGTCCGGGAAGAAGACGTAAAATTTATCCGTCTGTCTTTCTGTGATGTTTTCGGAAAGCAAAAAAACATTTCCATTATGCCGGACGAACTGCCCCGTGCGTTTGAATACGGAATTGCCTTTGATGCGTCGGCCATTGCCGGCTTCGGAGACGAGTCCCGCTCTGACCTGCTCCTGCACCCGGAAGCAGAAACCCTGATGTTGCTTCCCTGGCGTCCGGAGCACGGCAAAGTAGTGCGCATGTTTACCAGTATCTCCTACCCGGACGGCACCCCGTTTGAATGTGACACCAGACGCCTTCTCCGGCAGGCCATGGCCGCCGCCAAAAAGGCCGGGTATCACTTTGCCTTCGGCGCGGAACAGGAATTTTACCTGTTCCAGCTGGACGAAAACGGCAACCCAACCGGCCAGACTTATGATAACGCCGGTTATATGGATATTGCCCCGGAAGACCGCGGAGAAAATATCCGCCGTGAAATCTGCTTAACGCTGGAGCAAATGGGCATTCGTCCGGAAAGCTCCCATCATGAAGAGGGCCCCGGTCAGAATGAAATTGACTTCCGTTACTCGGATGCCCTGACGGCAGCAGACAACACCCTGACGTTCCAGACTATTGTAAAAACCATTGCCCGCCGCAACGGACTGTTTGTAGACTTTTCTGCAAAGCCGCTGGACGGAGAACCGGGTAACGGTTTCCATGTCAACATGTCTGTCCGCCCGTCCAACGGGTCAGAAAACCTGTGCTACATGATTGCCGGCATTCTGGATAAAGTCAATGACATTACTGCATTTCTGAATCCTACAGAAGAATCGTATCGTCGCCTTGGCCAGTGCAAGGCTCCAAAATATATTTCCTGGTCCGGGGAAAACCGTTCCCAGTTAGTCCGGGTGCCTGCTGCCGTCGGCGAATACCGGCGCGCGGAGCTGCGGTCTCCGGATCCTTCCGCCAATCCGTACCTTACCTTTGCCCTGCTCATTTATGCAGGCCTGTACGGATTGGAAAATAAGCTGGATCTTCCCAATCCAACCAATATCAACCTGTTCAAAGCTTCTGAGCAGGAACTGGCAGCACTGCAAAGACTGCCGGAAGACCTGCCCACCGCGTGCCGCATTGCTTCGCAAAGTAAGTTTGTACAGGAACACATTCCGGCTGCCATTCTGGATATTTACTGCAACAGAGCATAACTCTGCAGAGCGGAAGCGCTGCGTTGTAAAAAGCTGAATCGCACAAAAAAAGGGAAGGAGGGATTATATGAGTCTGCAGGAGCATGTTTACAGCATTCTTGTGGTTTCTGCCGCAGAAAATCTGAATACAGAACTGACATCCATGCTTCCGGAGGCCCATTATCATCCCATCCGCTTTGTTTCCAACATCAGTGCCGCCAAACGGGCGCTGGCGGAACGTTCCTATGACATGGTGCTGATTAACTCCCCGCTTCCGGATGACCCGGGCATTCGCTTTGCCATCAACGCCTGTGACTCCAAAGGCACCGTAGTTTTACTGATTGTCCGCGCCGAACTACATGACGAAATTTATGACAAGGTGGCGGAACACGGCGTATTTACCTTGCCAAAACCCACTTCCAAAGCCATGATTGCAACGGCGCTCCGCTGGATGGCCAGCGCCAAAGAGCGTATCCAGAAGACCGTTAAGAAGACCTACTCCATTGAAGAAAAAATGGAAGAAATCCGAATTGTCAACAAAGCCAAGTGGCTTCTAATCAGTGAAATTAAAATGGACGAACCCGAAGCCCACCACTATATTGAAAAGCAGGCCATGGACCGTTGCATTCCAAAGCGCACCGTGGCAGAGGAAATTATTAAAACGTACTCCTAAAAGCATATTCATCAAACAAAAACGCTCATTCCGGCATAAAACCAGAGTGAGCGTTTCTTTTATGACAGATAAATAGAATCCAGCAGCGCTTTTCCGGTGGTGGTCTGGAAGAAGGTTTCCCGTGCTTTCAGGATGGCTTCTTTGGACATATGGCTTTCATCTGCATTGACTAAGAAGTCCGCTTCCAGGAGGATGCGGTAGTCTATGCCGGAAACATCCGTATACGTATGATGATGGCTGACCAGATAAACCACCCGTTCTACCAGGGACTCCGGTAAATCCATATCCTTCAGGAAGGCTTCTGCCAGCGGGCCGCCTTCCAGTTCCTGATACTTGCCGTTGGTGTTGCCGTATTTTTCCCGGCAAAGCGGACAGGCAATGTCATGCAGGATGGCAGCAATTTCTACCGTAATCCGGTCTCCACGGGAAATGCCTTCCTGCAGGCCGATGGTACGGGCGAAGGAGTACACCTTCATAAAGTGTGCAATGTCATGCAGGTTGCCTTCGGAATAATCAATCATTTTTTGCATAACGGCTGCAACCGTTTGCTTATTAACTGTGGACAGGTCATTACTGGACACCTGATTGCGCAGGCCTTTCCCCTGCTTGTAATACCAGTGGGTCAGCACTTCGGATCCTCTGGAAATAAAGTGGGCCAAAGTTAAGCCAAGGCTGATTGCCGTAAACTCCGTCTGTCCCTTCATGGTTCCTACCAGAGCAAAAATAAACTTCAGCACTAGGGACAGTACCAAAGCAATTTCAAGGGAGGTGTCCAGGGCATTCAGGCGAACCAGCTGCTTATGCTCTGCTTCCGTTTCCGCATCCAGATCAAACATGACGCGGTCCGTAAAGCTGGCAATGGTGGTATCAATTCCCACTAAAAGCATACTGACAGCCATCAGGATGGACTGCCAGTCAAAATCCTTGACTGCAATATCCGTTATCAGATTCCACAGTCCAAGTAATAAAATAAAAATGCCAAATCCGAATTTTCGTTTTTGATAAATTTCCATAAAAGCCTCTTTCCTTTTTTGTTGGCCTTATTCGTTTTTCTTAAGTTTGGCACAATTTGAGCTGCAGGACAAGGGGCAAATCTTATCAAAAAAGGTTAAATGACCAAAAAAATGTTTCCTTCTTTGTCACTTTTTCTAACTTGACGCTATTTTTTCGTTGTGGTATAAACTTGTACATCAATTGAACAAAGCGCAGGGCAATGACGTCTTGAAAGAATTTTTCAAAAGTCATTGCCCTGCGCTTTTTTGTTCTTTGAGTGATTTCAAGGAGGAATGTATTTATGACTGTGGAATTTTGGTTCCTAATCGGCGCCGCACTGGTCTTCTGGATGCAAGCCGGCTTTGCTATGGTTGAAACCGGATTTACCCGCGCCAAAAACGCCGGTAACATCATCATGAAGAACCTGATGGACTTCTGTATTGGTACGGTTGTCTTCTCTTTGCTTGGTTACACCATCATGATGGGCGAAGATACCTTCTTCGGCCTAATCGGTATTCCAAACATGGAATTGTTTACGAATTTTAAGGAATTCATTGCAAGCCCAACAGACGGAAGCTTTACCGATGCTTCTTATTTCGTATTTAACTTGGTATTCTGTGCCACAACGGCCACCATTGTTTCCGGTGCCATGGCAGAACGGACCAAGTTCTCCGCATACTGCATCTACTCTGGTGTTATTTCCTTATTCATCTATCCGATTGAAGCACACTGGATTTGGGGCGGCGGCTGGCTGTCCCAGCTCGGCTTCCATGACTATGCCGGTTCCACTGCCATTCATACGGTCGGCGGTATTGCCGCTCTGGTTGGCGCCATCTTCCTTGGGCCACGGATTGGCAAATATGTCAGAGATGAGAAGGGTAAGGTTACCAAAGTCAACGCAATTCCGGGCCACTCCATTACCCTGGGCGCCCTTGGTGTATTCATTCTGTGGCTTGGCTGGTACGGATTCAACGGTGCCGCCGCAACCACACCGTCTGAATTATCCTCTATTTTCCTGACCACCACTATTGCCCCGTCTGTTGCCACCGTTACTACCATGATCTATACCTGGATCAGAAACGGTAAGCCGGACGTATCCATGTGCTTAAACGCATCTCTTGCCGGTCTGGTTGGTATTACCGCCGGATGCGATGCACTGGATGCCATTGGCGCAGCTGTTGTCGGTGTTGTTTCCGGCATCCTGGTTGTTGTAGTTGTTGAATTCCTGGATCTGAAATGCCACGTTGACGACCCGGTTGGTGCCGTTGGCGTCCATATGGCAAACGGTATCTGGGGTACCTTTGCAGTTGGTCTTCTGGCCAACCCGGATGCTCCTGCCGGACTGTCCGGTCTGTTCTACACCGGATCCTTCAAACAGCTTGGTCTGCAGTGCTTAGGTATTGTTTCGGTATGTGCTTATGCTACCGTCATGATGATTATTACCTTTGCTGCCATCAAGAAGTTCCACGGCCTGCGCTGCGCGCCGGAAGAAGAAATCAACGGTCTGGACTCCGCCGAACACGGTCTGCCAAGTGCTTATCCGGACTTCATGCCGGTTATGAACAAGTACAGCTCCGCTACAGAACCTGCTCCTGTTGTTACAACTTCTGACGTTCCGGTTGCAGAAGCCATCCCGGTTAAGAAGGTTCCAAGCTTTGCAACCGATGGTGCTAAGCTGACCAAGGTTGAAATTATCTGCCGTGAAGCCCGCTTTGAAGATCTGAAGGTGAAACTGGGCGAGTTAGGCATTACCGGTATGACAGTATCCCACGTTTTAGGATATGGTATTCAGGGCGGCAAGCCGGAATACTATCGTGGTGTTCAGGTTTCTACTGACCTGATGCCGAAAATCCAGGTTGACATTGTTGTCAGCAAGGTTCCGGTACAAAGTGTCATTGATGTTGCCAAACAGGTACTTTACACCGGACACTACGGAGACGGTAAGATCTTTGTTTACGACGTGGAAGACGCCGTTAAGATCCGTACCGGCGAGCATGGTTATGACGCCCTTCAGGACGCGGAATAACATAGAAATTAATAGGCATAAGGCAAGGCCCACCACAGAGGGAACTCTGTGGCGGGCTTTCCTTATTGCTGTTTTGTTTTTATCTGTGGATAATGGCTTCCCGTTCCGGGCCGTTGGAGACCATGGTAATTGGGGTGTCAATTTCCTGTTCAATAAACTTCACGTAATCCTGGGCTTCCTGCGGCAGTTCTTCAAAGGTCTTAATGCCGCGGATGTCACAGTGCCAGCCCTTGAATTCCTTAAAGACCGGCTTTGCCTTTTTCAGCTTCGGGGTAACCGGGAAGTCTTTGGTAACTTCGCCGTCAATTTCATAACCAACGCAGATCTTCAGAGTTTCCAGATAGGACAGACAGTCCAGTGCCGTCAGTACCACTTCTGTGGCGCCCTGGGTTTTTACGCCGTAGCGGGTAGCTACGGTGTCAAACCAACCCACGCGGCGCGGACGGCCGGTGGTGGCACCGAATTCGCCCTTGTCTCCGCCGTGAAGACGCAGTTCCTGTGCTTCGTCTTCATCTAAGATTTCGGAGACGAATTCTCCGGCACCAACGGCCGAAGAGTAAGCTTTAGAAACAGCAACTATTTCTTTGATTTCATACGGTGGAATACCGGCAGCACCAACAGCGCCGTATCCGGCCAGGGTTGGACTGGAAGTAACCATTGGATAAATACCGGAGTCTGTATCCTTCATGGTGCCAAGCTGGCCTTCCAGAAGAATGGTCTTTCCTTCTTTTACCGCTTTCTGCAGATACGCATTGGTATCACAAACAAAGTCCTTAATCTGTTCGCGGTAACCAACCAGGCGCTGATACAGTTCTTCTTCGTCCAGCGGTTCTTTATGGTAAATGGTTTGAATCTGCAGGTTTTTAATTTCCAGTACGCGATGGATTTTTTCCTTCAGATATTCATCATCATACAGTTCACAAACCTGGAATCCAATCTTAGACATTTTGTCAGAGAAGAACGGTGCAATACCGGACTTGGTGGAGCCAAAGGCGTTTTTGCCAAGGCGTTCTTCTTCATAGGTGTCCATCAGAACATGGTACGGCATAACCACCTGTGCCCGTTCGGAAACCAGAATTTTTGGTGCCGGAACACCGTTGTCCAACAGGTTCTGGTATTCCTGCATAAAGCGTTCTACGTCAAAGGCCATACCGTTGCCGACAATGTTAACCGTGTCCTTTCCGAACACGCCGGACGGCATGGTATGAAGTGCAAAGCGGCCATAGTTGTTAATAATGGTATGACCGGCGTTGGCACCGCCTTGAAATCGAATTACAATATCTGCTTCCTGGGCAAACATATCGGTGATTTTACCTTTGCCTTCGTCTCCCCAGTTAGCGCCTACAATTGCTTTTACCATGTTACATGGCACCTCCAATTGGTAACAATCAATGGTGTGGGATTTTTCCACACAGCCAGACAAGTATACAACACTTTATACGTTGATTTCAACGTCCAGGCCAAGCAGGTCAGCCTTTTCCGTTAGGATAGGACGGATGTACTGCTCTACAAATTCAGCGGTCTGTCCCGGAGCGCGGCCGACAAAGTTCTTCGGATCCATAACGGATTCCAGCTCCGGCAGGGTCATGCCAAACGCCGGATCGGCAGCAATGCGTTCCAGAAGGTCATTCTTACCGCCTTCTACCTTGACAACGGCGCCGGCAGCCATGGAATGCTGGCGAATGCGTTCGTGTAAGTCCTGACGGTCTCCGCCGCGTTTTACGGCTTCCATCATAATATTTTCCGTAGCCATAAACGGCAGTTCTTCCAGCAGATGCTTTTCAATCATCTTCGGATAAACAACCATGCCGTCCACTACGTTGTTGTACAGTTCCAGAATGGCGTCCGTTGCAAGGAATGCTTCGGCAACGGAAATCCGCTTGTTGGCAGAGTCATCCAAAGTACGCTCCAGCCACTGTGTGGCACCTGTCATGGCGGGGTTCAGTGTATCGCAGATGACATATCTGGCCAGAGAACAAATCCGTTCACTGCGCATGGGGTTCCGCTTGTAGGCCATGGCGGAGGAACCAATCTGTGTCTTTTCAAACGGTTCTTCCACTTCCTTCATGTGCTGCAGCAGACGAAGGTCACCGGCAAATTTGTAAGCGGACTGGGCAATGCCGGACAGAACGGAGCAAACCTGGTAATCCAGTTTTCTGGAGTAGGTCTGGCCGGACACGGCAAAGCAGGACGCAAAGCCCATCTTTTCGGCAATCTTCTGGTCCAGCTGGCGGATTTTTTCTTCGTCTCCGTCAAACAGATCCATGAAGGAAGCCTGCGTGCCGGTGGTTCCCTTGGAGCCCAGCAGTTTCATCTGGGACAGCTGATATTCCAGCTGTTCATAGTCCATAAGGACATCCTGCAACCAGAGGGAAGCACGTTTGCCGACGGTGGTCGGCTGGGCCGGCTGGTAATGGGTAAAGCCCAGGCACGGCATATCTTTGTATTCCAGGGCAAACTTAGCCAGTTTGTCCATTAAGTTAACCACTTTCTTTTCTACCAGACGGAGGCCTTCGGTCATGATAATAACGTCTGTGTTATCCCCTACATAACAGGAGGTGGCGCCCAGATGGATAATGGGTTTTGCGGTTGGGCACTGCACGCCGTAGGCATATACATGGGACATAACGTCATGGCGGCGGCGTTTTTCTTCTTCCTGTGCCACTTCATAGTTAATGTCATCCTGATGTGCCTTTAATTCGGCAATCTGCTCATCTGAAATGGGCAGGCCCAGTTCCTGTTCGCTTTCAGCCAGTGCAATCCAGAGCTTTCTCCAGGTGCGGAATTTGAAATCCGGGGAAAACAGGAATTGCATTTCCTTGGAAGCATAGCGGGAATTTAACGGGGTTTCGTAGCTGTCTTTTACCATGAGACTTGCTCCTTTATGTGGTTTCCTTAGTAATTTCCGGTGCTGTTTCTTTTTGGCGATTAAGCTATTCTGCTCAAATGCCCAGCAGGTCGGCATATTCTTTCAGGGCGCCGTCGGTATCTCCGGCCAGCACCTTCTTGGCAAGCACCTTACCAAGCTGTACGCCTTCCTGGTCAAAGCTGTTCAGGTTCCAGAGGAAGCCCTGGAACATAACTTTATTTTCAAAGTGGGCCAACAGGGCACCCAGGGCTTCCGGGGTCAGCTGCTTGCCAATGATGATGCTGGACGGTCTGCCGCCGGCAAAGCTCTTGTTGGCGTTGTCGTCTTCCTTGCCGCAGGCAAAGGCCAGAATCTGGGCAGCCACGTTTGCGCAGAGCTTCTGCTGGCTGGTGCTGCCTTCAATCAGGACGTCGTCTTCCCTTTGACTGTGCCGGAAGCCGACAAACTGCAACGGGATAACGTTGGTTCCCTGGTGCAGAAGCTGGTAGAAGGAATGCTGGCCGTTGGTGCCCGGTTCTCCGAAGATGACCGGACCGGTAACGTAATCTACGGCCTGGCCGAAGCGGTTGACGCTCTTGCCGTTGGACTCCATGTCCAACTGCTGCAAGTGCGCCGGGAACCGGCTGAGGGCCTGGGAGTATGGCAGAACGGCGGTGCTGGGATAGCCCAGAACGTTGCGTTCGTAAACGCCGATTAAAGCGTCCAGCATGGCCGGGTTCTTTCTGATGTCAGTTTCTTTGGCGTTTTGGTCTTCTGCAGCAGCGCCGTTTAAGAAGCGGGCAAACACATCCGGTCCGAAGGCCAGGCTGAGAACAGCGCCACCAACGGCCGAAGTGGAAGAGTATCTTCCGCCAATGTAATCATCCATGAAGAAGGCATCCAGGTAGTCACTGTTGCCTGCCAGTGGAGAGGTTTCAGACGTAACAGCAATCATGTGCTTGGAAGCATCCAGACCGGCCTTCTTCAAGGCATCCTTTACAAAGGCTTCATTGGTCAGGGTTTCCAGCGTGGTGCCGGATTTAGAAACCAGAATGAAGATGGCATGGGCAACATCTACACCGGCAAGGACGCTGGAAGCGTCATCCGGGTCTACGTTGCTGATGAACTTAGCGTCCATCTTAAAGCAGCCGTTCTTCTTGGCCCAGTTTTCCAGGCTTAAGTACATGGCCCGCGGTCCAAGGTCGGAGCCGCCGATGCCGATTTGTACTACCGTGGTAAAGGGTTCTCCGGCTTCGTTGACAATCTGGCCATTATGTACCTTGTCAGCAAAGGCCGCAATGCGGTCCTGTTGCTCTACATAAAAGGCCCGCTTGTCTACGCCGTCGGCAATAACGGCGTCTCCCAGCTGACCGCGGGTCAGCTGGTGTAATACCAAACGCTTTTCACCGGTGTTGATAACTTCACCGTTATACAAAGCGTCATATTTTTCAGTCAGCTGTGCTTCTTCTGCCAGGGCAGCAAGGGCGTCCAGCACTTTGTCATCTACCTGCTTTGCAGCATAGGAATAGATTAAATTGCCGGACATGGGCACCTGATAGTTCTTAACGCGATCAGCGCCGGAAGCACCGGTCATTTCTTTCTTTAAGCAGACTTCGTCTTTCAGTGCTTCCAGAGCAGCAAAAGAGGAAAGTTCATTTAAATTCTTCCAGGTAATCAAACGGATTCACTCCTTTTTGAGAGTTGCTTTTTGTTTTATTTCTTGTCTGATGGCTTCTTGTTCAGACGGTGTCTTATCAGATGACTTCTTATCTGTCTTCACGGAAGTAGGACAGACCCAGAGAGGCAGGGCCCTGGTCTTCCTTCTTCTTCCGCAGGGAAGCAATAATCAGAACCAGAATGGTAACTACATACGGCAGGGTTTCCAGAAGAGAGCTCTGGGCACTGGTTACGTTGAACCAGCCAAAGGCGGAAATGTAGTTGTACAGCCAGTAGGCCACACCGAAGATAAAGGAACCCCAGATCAGGTTCAGCGGCTTCCAGGTGGCAAAGATAACCAGTGCCACGGCAAGCCAGCCAAGGGCTTCAATGGATTCTCCGGCAAAGGTGGACCATCCGCCGTAGTTGTAGTCAAGTACATAGTACACGCCGCCCAGGCCACCAATACCGGAGCCAAGGATTGTAGCAATGTACTTGTAGCGATTTACGTTCAGACCGGCGGCATCTGCTGTGCCCGGATTTTCCCCGACGGCACGCAGGTTCAGGCCCTTGCGTGTCCGTTTCAGGAAAATGGACAGGATGACAACCAGCACTAAGGCCAGATACAGCATAAAGCCGTAGTTTAAGAAAATTTTTCCGAAATAACCGGTGGTTTGGGCGGCCGCAAGCTTGGCATTGAAGACCTTGTTGGCTTCAATGGCTTTGACCGTAGTAGTACCGGACGGAATAATAAACATACCAATGAACCGGGCCAGACCGGAGCCGAAGATGGTCAGGGCAAGACCGGTAACGTTCTGGTTTGCTTTTAAGGTGGTGGTCAGCAAGCTGAACAGCAATCCGCAAAGGGCACTGCCGACAAAGGCGGACAGCAAACTAATCAGGATAAACAGGAATGCGTTGGTAGAGCTTGCATTGGATTCATACAGGTAAGCGCCTACAAATCCGCAGGCACCGCCGACACACATGGTACCCGGTGTACCCAGGTTCATGTTACCGGACTTCTGTGTCAGAGTTTCCCCCATGGCACCGTACATAATAATGGCACCAAAAATAACGGCACGGTTCAACCAGGCTAACAGGTTGGCAATCAATGCTTCGTTCATTCTTCTACCTCCTGTTCTTCTTCCACGTCTTCTGCTTCCAGCAGTTCTGCTGCCACATCCGCAATAACTTCTTCTACGGCTTCCGGCAGTTCCTGCTTTTCGGAAATGGCGGCTTCTGCCTGCTTTGCTTCTGCTTCTTCTGCAGCGTCAAACTTGGCAGCAATTTCTTCAAAGGCCTTTTCTTCTTTTTCTTCCGGGGTTTCCGGAATGGCCGGAGCAGAAGAAGCACCGTCTGCGGTGGCTTTCTTTCTGCCGACTACGCGGTAGTTGATGAAGAATTCAGAACCGATAACAAAGAACAATACAATACCAATTAAGATGTCCCCTGCGCCGGTACCAAAGGCCGGATAACTGTTGGACAGCTGACCGGTACCCTTTTCCAGGAAGATAATCAGCAGGGAAATGCCCATCATGCTGAGGGTATTAAACTTGGCAAGCCAAGCCACAATAATAGCGGTAAATCCGTAACCACCGGCCGTGGTGCTGGAGGTGAAGGTGTGGGACTGTCCTGCAACGGTAAGACCACCGACCAGGCCGCAGATGGCACCGGACAGTAACATGGTTCTGAGAATAACCTTGGTTACGTTAATACCGGCGTAGCGGGCGGTGCTGACTGACTCGCCGACAACAGAAATTTCATACCCATGCTTGGTCTTCTTCAGGTAGAAGAACATGAAGATGGCCAGGGCCAGGAACACGATGATGTTGATGGTGTAGCCGTGGTTGAAAATCTGCGGCAGCCAGCCAATCTTGGTGGAGCGGTTGATGGCGTCCATGGACGAGTTGGTGCCCTTCCAGGTGTTGTAGAAATAGTCCATGATTTTCATGGCGATGTAGTTCATCATCAAAGTAAACAGGGTTTCATTCGTTCCCCACTTGGCTTTGAAGAAGGCCGGGATCAGACCCCAGACGGCGCCGGCCAGCAGGCAGGCGGCAAACATCAGCACATAAAGCAGTGGTCCGGTTACGTAGTTGCACAGGTCATGCATGACAACGGCTGTGGCAACGGCGCCGACCAGAACCTGGCCTTCTGCACCAATGTTCCAGAATTTCATTTTGAATGCCGGGGCCAAAGCAACAGCAATGGCCAGCAGCTTGGTGGCGTAAATGGCGGTGTCCCAGCACTTAATTTTCATACTGGTGGAGTTGCCGATTTTACCGAAGGTTCCCTGGAACATCTGGGTAAAGGCCTCGCCAAGGCCAATGCCGGCAACGGCGTAAATGAACAGGCCGCAGATGAGGAGGGCAATGACCAGGGCGCCGCCCCGGATGGTCCAGGCTTTCCACTGCGGGGTGTCTACTTTCTTAACCACGTGGAACAACGGTTCCTTTTCCACTTTGGCAGCAGTATTTGTCTTAGCCATCTTATTCCGCCTCCTTACTGTCTTCTGTCTTGTCTGCTTCAGCAGGTTCTTTCAGGTTGGTCATTAACATACCAACTTCTTCTTTGGTGGCGGTTCGGCCATCTACAATGCCGTTGACCTTTCCGCCGCAAAGAATCAGGATGCGGTCTGCCAGGGCCAGCAGCACGTCCAGGTCTTCGCCGACGAAGATGACGGCCACGCCTTTCTTCTTCTGCTGATTTAACAGATCATAAATAGTATAGGAAGTATTAATATCCAGTCCGCGAACGGCGTAGGCCGTCATTAATACGGACGGGGCTGCGGCAATTTCGCGGCCAACCAGAACCTTCTGTACGTTGCCGCCGGAAAGCTTCCGAACCGGGGTACTGATGTTTGGTGTTACTACTTCCAGGTCTTCTTTAATGGTTTCGGCCAATTCCTTGGATTCTTTCCGGTTGTTCCGGAGCAGGAAGGACTTGCCCTTGTTATAGTTACGAAGCATCATGTTGCCAACCATGCCCATGGATCCAACCAGGCCCATGCCCAGTCGGTCTTCCGGCACGAAGGAAAGCGAGATGCCGAAGTTTTTAATCTTTCTTGGAGACTTGCCAACCAGCTGCTGTTCTTCCAGGTTTTCATCAAAGTAAATGATGCTGGAGCCCGGTTCCGTTTTCTGCAAGCCGGCAATGGCTTCCAGCAGTTCCTTCTGGCCACAACCGGAAATACCGGCAATGCCCAGGATTTCTCCGCCGTACGCAGAGAAGGAAACGTCATCCAGTGCCAGAACACCTTCACTGTTGCGGCAGCTTACGTGTTCTACCCGGATTTTTTCCACTAAGGATTCCGGTTCCGGCCGGTCAATGTTCAGGGTAACCTTCTTGCCGACCATCATTTCTGTCAGGGAAAGTTCGGTGGCATCCTTGGTCAGAACAGAGCCAACATACTGGCCCTTCCGGAGGATGGCAACGCGGTCGGAAATTTCCAGAACCTCTTGCAGCTTGTGGGTAATGATGATGATGGACTTGCCGTCCTCTTTCATATTGCGAATAACGTTGAAGAGCTTTTCTGTTTCCTGCGGTGTTAATACGGCAGTCGGTTCATCCAGAATTAACACATTTGCCCCGCGATACAGCTGCTTGATAATTTCCAAGGTCTGCTTCTGCGAAACAGTCATGTTATAAACCTTCTGGTCCGGGTTAATGGAGAACCCGTACCGGTCTGCAATTTCTACAATGCGCTTTCCGGCTTCCTTAACGGAGAACTTTCCGTCATTCATGCCGAGCACGACATTTTCGGCAGCAGTGAACACATCAACCAGCTTAAAGTGTTGATGGATCATACCGATTTTTAATTCATAGGCGTCTTTCGGGTCCTTGATGGACACTTTTTCACCGTTCACGAAAATATCGCCAGCATCCGGATAATAGATTCCGGCCAGCATGTTCATGAGGGTCGTCTTACCACTTCCGTTTTCGCCCAGGAGGGATAAGATTTCTCCGGCATATACCTTTAAATCTACGTCCTTATTGGCTGTAATAGAGCCGAACTGTTTGGTAATGCCACGCATTTCTACCGCAATTTGCGCCATAATTACTCTCCTTCAAAAAAGTAGGAAAAGGGAAACCTATGGTTGTAGGTTTCCCTTTCTTATCATGTACTGATTATGCTTCGTAGTCAGAGTCTACTTCGGTGATACCGTCAACCCGCAGTTCGAAGTACGGAGCGGATCTGTATTCGGATTCATGGAAGTAACCATCAGAAACAGCAACGGTGTCAACTTCATAGTTGTCATCCGGAATTACGTTAGCCTTGGTGCCGTCAGCAACCTGCTGGCCGTTAACGGTGAACTTGCTAACATCAAATACCTTCAGAGAACCGTCAGCAATCTGGGATTCTACTTCAGCAGCCTTTTCAGCAGTGCCTGCTGCGCAAGCAGTACCGAAGTCGGTCAGGCCAACTGCCTTGGTGGAGAAGCCTTCGGACCAGTCAGTCGGGATTTCTTCGCCCTTGGCAACGGCACGGAACAGGTATTCATAGTAAACTTCCCAGTTGTTAGTGGAGGAAGTCAGGGCTACGTCCGGAGCGGCATCCAGCATGGATACGTTGTAACCTACGGAGTAGCAAAGCAGGCTGTTGTTTTCCTGATAAGCCTTTTCAACGGCAGCCGGAGCACCGGTGGAGTCAGCGTGCTGGCCGATGATAACGCAGCCGATACCCATGAGGTATTCAGCAACGGCAGCTTCTCTTTCTTCAGAGAACCAGGAGTTGGTGTACTTAACAGTCATAACAGCGTTGTCTACAACAGACTTGAAGCCAAGGTAGAAAGCGGTGTAACCGGAAACTACTTCAGCATACGGGAATGCGCCAACCCAACCGATTTTAACGTTGCCGTTTGCATCGAAGGAGTTTGGAGCGGTTTCCTTGGTCAGCTTACCGGAATCAATGAGTTCCTTTACTTTCAGGCCGGCAACAACACCGGTTACGTAACGGGATTCATAAATCTTGGTAAATGCGTTGTGGTAATTCTTCAGACCGGAAGTGGCAGCAAGGTCACCGGTCATGGATACGAACTGTACGTCCGGGTTCTGTTCAATAACGTCTCCCCAGTTGTACTGATGGCCATAAGAGTTGGTAATAACCAGCTGGCAGCCGTCTGCAACAAGGTCAGAAGCGTTGGTTGCAACTTCTTCGGATTCCGGAACTTTCTTCTTGTAGGAAAGTTCTACGTCAATGCCTTCTTCTGCAAGTGCCTTAACGGCAGCTTCCATTCCGTTCATGTGTGCAAGGGTGTAACCTTCTGTTTCGTCACCAACCAGGATGGCGCCAACTTTCAGAGTGGTTCCACTGCTATCCTTGCTGCCACAAGCGGCGAAGGACAGTGCAAAGCAAAGTACCATTGCAACGGCAACAATGCGTTTTGCCAATTTGTTCATACCTGAGTTCCTCCTAAAATTCAAAATACCCTAATTCGTCTATTATAAAAGGCGATGCAGCTTTCCGCCGTAATTTCATTACTTCTTATCTGCATCTGCTTTTATAAACAAAATTTTAGTCTTCCACAAAAACGCAGCCGCCTTCGGGAGTCATGGAGGCAATGCGCGCCAGGGATTCTACCCGTACGCCGGATTCCCGGATCAGCTTGCCGCCGTCCTGATACGCCTTTTCAATGACAATGCCGGCACCAACCACGGTGGCACCTGCGTCCTGAATGAGCTGGATAAGACCCTTGAGTGCGTTGCCCTTGGCAAGGAAGTCATCCACAATCAGGATGCGGTCTTCCGGCTGGATGAAGCGTTTTTCCACAATAACCTGGTTGACGTTTTTATGAGTAAAGGAAGCAATTTCGGTGGAGTAAACGTCATCCGTTAAATTCTTGGACTTGTTTTTCTTGGCGAATACCACCGGTACATTAAAGTACTGTGCTGTCAGACAGGCAATGCCAATTCCGGAGGCCTCTATGGTCAGGATTTTGGTGACGTTGTCATTCCGGAACAGACGGTAAAATTCTTTGCCGACTTCGTTCATGAACGGGACGTCAATTCTGTGGTTTAAAAAGGAGCTGACTTTTAAAATGTTGCCCTCTGCCACAATGCCTTCTGCGTTAATTTTTTCTTCCAGTGCTTTCATGTAGTTCCTTCTTTTCCAAAAGAGCTTTTTCAAAAAAGAAATGGCAAACGGGACGCGTTTGCCAATCCATTCTGAATACCATTTATAAAATAGATATTTTATAGAATTCAGAACCAATAGTCGTAACCTTGTGGCGTTACGGTAGAAACTTTTGAACCCTTTCGTCAAAATTATATTGGCACCTATTCAATTCACACGAAAAGTATACCAAGTTCTGGTCGGAACGGCAACGAATTTTACTTCGTCAAAACAACAGAAAAAGCCAAAGCCCCGCCCCGCCTTTTTTGTCTATGACAAGTAAGTTTCTTTACAGGGCGGAGCGGGTGTGTTTCTGGCGGAGGCCTTGCGGTAC
>CAVFBE010000070.1:0-32317 GCA_963620745.1 Muribaculaceae bacterium
AATGGGCAGAATTTTCTCCAGGTACTTTAAAGAGATATCCTGACGGGCGGCAATATCCTTCATGGGAATATACCCGCTCCCGTAGTGCTCTGCCATATCAATCATGACGCGCAAAGCATAGCGTCCTCTGGTGGAAATCAGCATAACTGCTCCTTTGGATTCACGGCTACATCGCCAAAAATAGGGGCAAACAAATTAGTCGGCAAACAGCGGTGTGGACAGATATCTGTCTCCGGTGTCCGGCAGAAGAACCACAATGGTCTTGCCTTTGTTTTCCGGGCGCTTGGCAAGCTGGATGCCTGCGTACAGAGCGGCGCCGGAGGAAATACCAACCAGAACGCCTTCCTTGCGGCCGATTTCTTTGCCGGTGGCAAAGGCGTCTTCGTTGGAAACCGGAATAATTTCATCATAAATGGTGGTGTCCAGAACATCCGGCACAAAGCCTGCGCCAATGCCCTGAATTTTATGGGCACCTGCAACGCCGGTGGAAAGAACGGCAGAGGTGGCCGGTTCAACAGCAACTACCTTTACGTCCGGGTTCTTGGACTTCAGGTACTTACCAACGCCGGTAACGGTTCCGCCGGTGCCGACGCCTGCAACAAAGATGTCCACTGCGCCGTCCGTATCTTCCCAGATTTCCGGGCCGGTGGTTTCAAAGTGAGCCTTTGGGTTATCCGGGTTAACAAACTGTCCCGGAACAAAGCTGTTCGGAATTTCCTGTGCCAGTTCGTTTGCCTTGGTAATGGCACCCTTCATGCCCTTAGCGCCTTCGGTCAGAACCAGTTCTGCGCCATAGGCCTTCATTAACTGTCTGCGTTCAATGGACATGGTTTCCGGCATAACAATAATAATGCGGTATCCTCTTGCTGCAGCAACGGAAGCCAGGCCAATGCCGGTGTTACCGCTGGTCGGTTCAATAATAACGGATCCTTCCTTCAGGACGCCCTTCTTTTCGGCTTCGTCAATCATTTCCTTGGCAATTCTGTCCTTTACGGATCCGGCCGGGTTGAAGTATTCCAGCTTGGCAACCAGTTTTGCCTCCAGGCCTTCGGCCTTTTCAATGTGGGTAAATTCAACAAGCGGGGTGCCGCCAATCAGCTGGTCTGCAGAGGTATATACTTTAGACATATTTCTTATCTCCTTTTTGTTTCTGCGATTTGCCGATATTCGTTCCGGTAAGTCGTATTCATTCTAACAAGTATTATAGCAGTTTTTTTAACGGATTAAACTGCATCAAAGCCCTTTTGCAGGTCTGCAAGGATATCATCAATGTGTTCGGTACCAATGGACAGACGGATGGTTGCCTGGCTGATGCCCTGATCTGCCAGTTCTGCGTCAGTCAACTGGGAGTGTGTGGTGGTTGCCGGATGGATAACCAGGGATTTTACATCTGCTACGTTAGCCAGCAGGGAGAAAATTTCCAGGTTATCAATGAAGCGGTAGGCTTCGTCTTTTCCGCCCTTGATTTCAAAGGTAAAGATGCTGGCGCCGCCATTCGGGAAGTACTTCTGGTACAGTTCATGATCCGGATGATCCGGCAGAGACGGGTGGTTTACTTTGGCAACCTTCGGATGGTTGTTCAGGAATTCTACTACCTTTGCGGTGTTTTCCGCATGGCGCTCCAGGCGCAAGGAAAGGGTTTCCGTGCCCTGCAGCAGCAGGAATGCGGCAAACGGAGAAATGGTTGCACCTTCGTCCCGCAGGAGGATGGCGCGAATATAAGTGGCAAATGCAGCTTTACCGGCCGCATCCGTAAACTTAACGCCGTGATAAGATGGGTTCGGTTCGGAAATCCACGGATATTTGCCGCTGGCAGCCCAGTCAAAGGTACCGCCGTCTACAATAACACCGCCAAGGGTGGTGCCGTGGCCGCCAATGAACTTGGTAGCGGAGTGAACTACAATGTCAGCTCCATGTTCAATCGGACGAATCAGGTACGGCGTGCCAAAGGTGTTATCAATAACCAGTGGCAGGCCATGTTTATGGGCCAGTGCGGCAACTGCATCAATGTCAGGAATGTCACTGTTCGGGTTGCCCAGGGTTTCAATGAAAATTGCCTTGGTGTTGTCCTGAATGGCGGCTTCGGTTTCTTCCAGGTTATGGATGTCTACGAAAGTAGTGCTGATGCCATTGGACAGCGGCAGAGTGTGAGCTAACAGGTTGTAAGAGCCACCGTAGATGGTCTTCTGTGCAACAATGTGTTCCCCGGAGCTGGCCAACGCCTGAATGGTGTAATTGATTGCCGCTGCACCGGAGGCAACAGCCAGGCCGGCAACGCCGCCTTCCAGCGCCGCAATACGGTCTTCAAATACGCCCTGGGTGGAGTTGGTCAGACGACCATAGATGTTACCGGCATCGGCAAGGCCAAAGCGGTCAGCTGCGTGCTGGGAGTTATGGAATACATAAGAAGTGGTCTGGTAAATCGGCACGGCTCTGGAGTCGGTTGCCGGGTCTGCGTGTTCCTGTCCTACGTGAAGCTGTAATGTTTCGAATTTATAGTTTGCCATGATGAGTTCCTCAAATCTTTCTTTTATTTTCAATTAGTTTCTACAGGTACAACAGCCGCACATTCGTCCGTTTCCGTAAAGGGTGTTTGCTGTTCTTGGCTGTTTTCTAAAAGAAAGTAGCATGGTAGTTCTCCTTTGAAAGTTTTACCTACCCGCTTGGTAGGTTGGCAATATAATAATCCAATCAACCTACCGCGTCAAGGGGTAAATAGAAAAAATTTCAAAAAAAGAACCGCAAGTGGGAAATTCCCATTTGCGGTCCAATTAACACTACGTTTTATATAGACGTTCTTATTCAGCTTCTTCCCCTACCAGGTGAACCGTGGTGTAGTCGTGGTGCACTGCAGGCAGGAACTTCTGGAACAGGTCTTCTGTCTTCAGGCGAAGCACACTGGTGTTTACACACGGGTGTACGCCAATAGTGTCATCTTTTAACAGGTCTTCGTCTATCAGCAGACGGACATGATTATCATGGTCATTCATTAAACCAAGGATGGAAACGGCACCGGGCTTAATGTCCAGGTACTCTTCCATGGCGGCATCATCTGCAAAGGAAAGACGGGCACTGCCAATCTGACTGGAAATTTCCTTTGTCTTGAACTTCTTGTCATGCCGGATCAGGAGCAGATAAAAATCCGTCTTCTGCCGGTTACACAAAAACAGATTCTTACAAATAATAGTCGGTGCCAGATACTTGTCCAGCTCCAGGCAGACTTCCATGGTATCCGCTTTCGGATGGTCCATTTGCTCATAGGAAATCTGCAGACTGTCCAGTAAATCATAACAGCGGATTTCTTTGTCTTCCCGACCGTCCAGACAATCCGGACGGCCGGGTTTTAATTCATAATATGCCATACCTTACGCCTTGTGCCATTTTACACCCTGCGGGGTATCTTCCAGAACAATGCCCATGGCCTTCAGTTCATCCCGAATGGCATCTGCTTTGGCAAAATTCTTTTCAGCACGGGCGGTCTGCCGTTCCTGAATCTTCTTTTCTACATCCACATCCAGGGTTTCCTTCTTGCGGTTGTAAATCAGGCCAAGAACGCCGGTCAGTTCATCAAATTCTTCAATGGCATAGGTCAGAAGGCCTTCGGAAGCCTTGCCGTCCAGAACCTGGGTATTAATGTCTCTTACCAGTTCAAAGATGGCAGCCAAGGCATCTGCCGTGTTCAGGTCGTCATCCATGGACTTCACAAAATCAGCGCGGTGCTTGTCCAGCGTCTTTTTAACTTCAAAATCAGTAGGACGGTCTTCTACACTGGCATTTTCCAGTGCAAAGTCCAGGTTGTCCCGGCAGGTGTACAGACGTTGCAGGGAAGCCTTGCACTGTTCAATGCTGTCCACACTGTAGTTGATTGGCATTCTGTAATGAGAGGAAATCATTAAATAGCGGATGGGCTCGTAGCCATACTTTTCCGCTACATCGCGGACGGTAAAGAAATTGCCCAGGGATTTGGACATTTTTACATTGTCCACGTTAATATAGCCGTTGTGCATCCAGTAGTTGGCAAACGGCACGCCGTTGCAGCATTCGGACTGCGCAATTTCATTTTCATGGTGCGGGAAAATCAGGTCCTGGCCACCGCAGTGAATGTCAATGGTTTCCCCAAGGAAACGGCGGTTCATGGCAGAGCATTCAATGTGCCAGCCCGGACGGCCATGGCCCCAGGGGGACTCCCAGTACGGTTCGCCCGGCTTGGCAGCCTTCCAAAGGGCAAAGTCCATTGGGTCCTTTTTGACGTCCCCAATCATAATGCGGGCACCGGCTTCCAGGTCTTCCAGGGGCTGATGGGACAGCTTGCCGTATTCGTTGAAGGTGTTGGTGCTGAAGTACACGTCTCCCTCTTCGGTGGCATAAGCATGGCCTTTTTCAACCAAGGTGGAGATGATGTTGATCATTTCGTCAATGTTCTCCGTGGCCTTCGGATTGGTGGTGGCTTCCCGTACGTTCAGGCCCTTGGCGTCTACCCAGAATTCCTTAATGTACTTTTCGGAAACGGTTTTATAATCCGTGCCTTCTTCGTTGGCACGCTTAATGATTTTGTCATCAATGTCCGTGAAGTTCTGTACAAAGTTCACTTCGTAGCCGCGGTATTCCAGATACCGGCGCAGTACGTCAAATACGCAGAGGGGTCTGGCGTTGCCAATATGAATGTAATTGTATACCGTGGGGCCGCAAGCGTAAATTTTCAGCTTGCCTTCCTCCATTGGTACCAGTTCTTCCTTCTGGCGAGTCAGCGTATTAAATACTTTCATGGTGGTTATCTCCTGTTAGTTTTCTTTGTTTTTCTCCTGCTCCAACAGAGCGGTCAGTTCATCAATCTGACCCTGCAGGTGTTCAATTTCTTCCTGTACCGGATTAGGTACGTGAATTTGATCCAGATTGTCTATCCGGACGCCGTTGCGGCGTACTACCTGGGCAGGCACGCCCACGGCGGTACTGTTTTCCGGAATGTCCTGCAGTACTACGGCACCGGAAGCCACGTTGGTGTTAGCCCCGATGGTAATGGGGCCAAGCACTTTGGCTCCGGCTCCAATCATGACGCCGTCCCCGATATTCGGGTGGCGCTTGCCGGTTTCCTTACCGGTACCGCCAAGCGTAACCCCCTGATACAGGGTAACGTCGTCTCCGATTTCTGTGGTTTCTCCAATGACCACACCGTGGCCGTGGTCAATAAAGAAGCGTTTGCCGATTTGGGCCGCCGGATGAATTTCTATGCCGGTTACTCTTGCGGCGTGCTGCGAGATGGCGCGGGCAAGAAAAATCATGCCGCGATTCTGCAACGCGTGGGCCACCCGGTAATACCAGATGGCGTGCAGGCCCGGGTAAAGCAGCAGCACTTCCAGCTTGCCGGAAGCTGCCGGGTCCCGTTCCCGTACGGTGGCTACATCTTCCTTAATCAGGGACAGGAAGCGAGTTATGCCCCGAAAGAGGATGGATAAGCTTTCTTTCATGCATGTTCCTCCAGTTCAAACCAAAGACCGTGAAAAAAGCCTCCGTTGCCTTGCAGGCAACGGAGGCGAAAAGTTCCGCGGTTCCACTCCGGTTTGTAACTTGATACCTTTTAACGGTGGTGGCCGGATGAAGATACTAAGATGTCTGTTCCCCTCATCTGCTTACGGGTGCATTTCCCTGTTTTCCGGCACCGGAAGGGCTTCCAGCCGATGGCCCCTCTTCTCTGTTGTGCGCTTGAAAGCAGCTACTTTCCCGGTCAACGCATTTCCTGTTTCATACGTATTCTTATCATAGCAGTTTACTTTGAAAAGTCAATGATTTTCGCGCCTTCCACCAGGTACAGAACGCCGGAAATCAGGGTCAGTGCCGCGCAGATTCCAAGGGCAATGTTAGAGAACAAAGCCAGCGGGAAGGTGGACGGTATGACACCGAAATCTTCCTGCAAGGAAATGATCAGCATAACCAGCGGGGTCAGTACCATCATACTGGCTGTTTTAATCTTGCCCCAGATACCGGCAGGAATAACCACACCCTGGGAGGCGGCAACCAGCCGCATAGAGCTAACGCCGAATTCCCGGAACAGGATAATGAAAACAATCCAGATATTGCAATAGCCCATGGTCATCAGGCCAAGGAAGGCTGCGGTAGTCAACATTTTATCTGCCAGTGGGTCCGTAAACTTGCCGAAATTGGTAATCAGGTTTTCTTTGCGGGCAATGTGACCGTCCAGTGCATCCGTTACAGAAGCAATAATGAAAACCAGCATAGCCCATAAATAATGGTACGGAATGGCCTGTACTGTGAAAAGGATCAGGAACACCGGCGTCAGAATAATTCTGAGCAGGGTCAGCTTATTGGGTAAATTCATCATAGTACGTAATCCTCCTGTGCCTGTCCTATGAGATCATATTCTTCCGCTGCGGCAATTTCCACCGGAACAAAGGTGCCTGGTTCCAGGTCCACGGCAGAGCCGAAGAACACCACGCCATCAATTTCCGGAACGTTCCGGTAACTGCGGCCCACGTAGCATTCCGCTTCCGGGTCAAAGCCGTCTACCATGACCTTTAATGTCTGGCCAACCAGTTCCTGGTTTTTGGCCAGTGCAATGGGGTATTGCTGTTCCATAATCAGGTCCCGGCGATGCAGCTTGATTTCGTCTTCCAACTGCCCATCCATGGCAGCAGCGGCGGTGCCCTCCTCCGGAGAGAACGCAAAGCAGCCCAGATTGTCAAACTGCGCTGCCTGGACGAAGTCCGCCAGCGTGTTGAACTGGGCTTCGGTTTCGCCCGGGAAGCCGGCCATTACGGTAGTCCGGATACAGATATCCGGTATTTTTTCTTTAATATGCTTAATGAGTCCCAAGAACTGTTCGGCATTGCCCGGGCGGTGCATGGCCCGGAGGACGGTGCCGTCCGCATGCTGCAGTGGGATATCCAGATAATGGCAGAGCTTTTCCTGTGCTGCCATAGTATCCAGCAGTTCATCCGTAATCCGTTCCGGATAGGTATAAAGGAAGCGGATCCACTCCAGTCCGTCTACTTCACAAAGACGGTTTAACAGTTCGGCCAGTTTCAGGCTGCCATATAAGTCTTTTCCGTAAAGACCGGTATCCTGACCTACCAGGATAACTTCCTTTGCGCCGGCATCCGCCAGATCTTTTGCTTCCTGCAGAATGGATTCTATGCTTCTGCTGCGGAATTTCCCGCGAATGCCCGGAATGGCGCAGAAGGCACAGTTGTTGGAACAGCCTTCCGAGATTTTCAGGTACGCCCAGTAATTGGGAGTAGTCAGAACGCGCTGCCCTTCCAGTGGAAGCAAAAGCTTGTCCGGATCCGCATAGGTTGCCGGGCCGTGGTCCTCCAGCACATTGCGGACAATGTCCACAATATTGCCGTCGTCTCCAAGGCCGACCACACAATCCGTCTCGGGCAGGTCTTCCATAATCTGGTCATGATACCGCTCTGCCATGCAGCCGGTTACAATGATTTTTCCGACCAGGCCGGCAGCTTTATACTCTGCCACTTCCAGGATATTGTCTATCCCTTCCCGCTTGGCATCATCAATAAATCCGCAGGTATTGATGATGACGGCGTCACAGCCGGCCATTTCGTCGGAAATCTGGTACCCGGCTGCACTGAGTTTGGCCAGCATCAGTTCTGCGTCTACCTGGTTTTTAGGACAGCCAAGGCTGATCATGCCAATGGTTTTTGGGTTGCTCATGCATTAACTCCTTAATAGGATTTCTTAACAAAGTTTTCTACAAAGGTATATACCTTCTGATTGTTTTCTGCACACTGACCGGTTTCCATCCAGTTAAACATAAAGCAGTGGTTCATCAGAGGGTTGGTGCTGTGATACTCTTCATAAGGACAGCCATAGGCATCCAGCTTTTTCAGCAGATTCTGTGTCTGGCCAAAGCAAAGGGCATCATACTTGGCGTAGGTAAAGAAGGCTTCTTTCGGGAAGTCCTTGGTTACATAATTAATTGGGCTGCAGTGGTAAGCGTCTGGGTGCGTATCAAACTGACGTTTCCAGGCACCCATGGTGTCCTTGGAAAGGACGCCGGCTACCAGGCCAATAACAGGTGTATGCAGCATCTTGTGCAAATCATAAATACCGCAATTCAGATAAGAACCGGCAAAGTGCAGTTTGACTTCATCCACACCAATGACCTTCCGGTATTCGGCGTTGTTGGTCAGGTTAACACAGCCAAGGCCCATGTAGCCGCCGGAGGAGTCACCACCAACCATGACACGGTCCAGATTAAAGTTGTATTCTTCTGCGTGGTCAACCACCCAGTTCATACCTGCAGCTAATTGTTGCAAAGATTCTTTAAAATTAAAATAAGGGGACAAACCGTATTCCACGTTAATAACGCAGATGCCGGTTTTAGCCAGCCAGGTGCTCATGCCGCGGCGGTACTTCTTCCCGCCGGCGTCAAATCCGCCGCCGTGGATATAAAACAGAACCGGTTGCTTCTGTTCGGACGGAATCCGGAAAATATCAAAAGCACAATACTTGCTCCATTCCGGGTTGGTGGTATAAGGAATGTCCTTTTGCACCTGCACCGTTCCGGCCGGGTCCTGCAGCATCGGCTGTTCATTTTGCGCGCCGTCCAGCAAAATGTCAACTGCACGGAACACCAGAAAGCCCAAAGAGGTTTTTGCTTTCAGTTCTTTTAAAGTCATATCAGTTTCCTCCTGTCGTGTTATTTTTCACGATTTCATAACGTTCTAATTATAATACAACAGTGCCTAAAAAAGAATACCTGCCCCACTTCCGCCAAAGGCGGGTTCAGAGGCAGGTATTCTTTTGTATCAGTATGCAGAATCTGACTAAAAAGTTAGAATTCTTCTGTAGTTATGTCCGGCAGGACAGCATAAATGTCCCCGGGCTGGTAGCCCATTCGGACTAAAGCGGCAACGGTGCGGCGACGGTCTTTTTCGTCCTTCAGGTTCCGGCTTTGAAACTTGCCCTGCAACAAAGCGGCAATGGATTCTTTTTCGTCCAATTCCAGTTCCTGTAAAACCAGTTCTACCGTCTGGCTGTTAACTGATTTTTCCCGCAGTTTATTCCGGATACCGGTGGCGCCAAGGTGTTTGGTGCGCACTAATTCTTCCGCGTAAAGCCGGGCAAAGCGTTCTTCATTTAAAAGGCCGTTTTCTTCCAGCTGATTACACACGGAAACAGCGTTGTTACGCAGTTTTTCATAGTTTACCGAGCCATCTGTTAAGGCATTCCACTTTACAGACGCGTCCTGTGTGCCGTTTCCGCCGCTGTTTTCTACCATATCAGCATCCGGATTTTGGCTTACTTCTGCCGTTTTCCGGTGTTCCTCCTGACGGAACTTATCCTGCTGGCGGCGCGTTTTTTCTGCCATCTTCTGCACCAACTTGTTTTCCAGTTCTTTTCTGGAATAATCCCGTGCAGTCAGTAGCGTCAGAGCCTTGTCATACATCTGCCGGTACGCAATCTGTTCCAGCAGCCGTTCCAGCACTTCTGCAGAAAGCGCAGCATTGTTTTTCAGACCAAGCGAGTACCAGAAGTCCACCGTGGTAGTGGCCGTATAAACCCCGTCCACCAACAAATGGACCTTTTCCCCGCGCCCTTTTCTTGCTTGTAAAATCATACGTGTAAAGTTCTGCAGGTGCTTATTCGTCATCTACAGTAATATCCAAAGCGGCTTTGGCAGAAGCGGCAGAAGTCCGCGCCGCAGGGGCGGCCGGGGCGCTTTTTACCGGTTCTTCATGCATTTTGCCGCCGCGGTAGGACGGTTTCATCTGTTCTACCAGTTCCGCCTGACGTTTCCGTACTTCCTGTTCAATGGTATCCATTAATTCCGGATGGTCTAACAGATACTGCTTGGCATTGTCCCGTCCCTGGCCGATGCGTTCTTCCTGATAAGAGTACCAGGCACCGCTCTTATGGATGATATCCAGTTCCACCGCGGCGTCCAGGATTTCTCCTTCTTTGACAATGCCACGGCCGTACATAATATCAAATTCTGCGGTCCGGAACGGCGGAGCTACTTTGTTCTTAACAATTTTAACCTTGGTCCGGTTGCCGACAATTTCATTCTTGCTGTTCTTCAGCTGTTCGGACCGCCGTACGTCAATCCGCATGGAAGCGTAGAACTTCAGCGCCCGGCCGCCGGTAGTCACTTCCGGATTGCCGTATACTACACCAACCTTTTCCCGCAGCTGGTTAATGAAAATAATAATGCAATTGGACTTGGAAACGGCACCGGCCAGCTTCCGCAGGGCCTGGGACATTAACCGTGCATGAAGACCAACGTGGGAGTCCCCCATGTCTCCTTCAATTTCTGCACGCGGTACCAGAGCCGCAACAGAGTCCACTACCAGAATATCCAGTGCACCGGAGCGAACCAGCTGTTCTGCAATTTCCAGAGCCTGTTCCCCGTTGTCCGGCTGTGCTACCAGCAGGGAGTCTACGTCTACGCCTAAGTTGGCGGCGTAAACCGGGTCCAGCGCGTGTTCTGCGTCAATGAACGCAGCTTCCCCGCCCTTCTTCTGCGCCTCTGCAATGGCGTGCAGGGCCAGCGTGGTTTTACCGGAAGATTCCGGTCCGTAGATTTCAATAATCCGGCCCTTCGGCAGGCCGCCGATGCCGGTAGCGGCATCTAAAGTTAAGGATCCGGTGGAAATGGCTTCCACCTGCATGTTTTCATCTGCGCCCAGGCGCATAATGGCGCCCTTACCGTATTGTCTTTCAATTTGTGCAATGGCGGTATCCAATGCTTTCTGTTTGTTGTCTGCCAAGGTAATTTCCTCCCAAAGATATAAAATGCGCCTGCCTGACACAAATTGCGTGCCGAACAAAAGCGCACAAATGTTCGGTTCGCTATCATTATAGAAGAACCCCTGTTAAAATGCAAGCCGCTTTTTTCGCAAAGGCAAGGCGCTTTCATGAACGGTCCCATTTTTGGTACAAACGGTATCCTTTGCCGAACAGGCGTAAATCGCCGGGCAGAAACAAAACAAAAAAAGAAGAGCAGCCAACCCACCAGTCAACTGCTCTTCCAATCTTTTCTGGATCAAATTACGTCTTCGTCTGCTTTTGCTTCCACAACCGGAGCCTCTGCAACATCTGCAGCAGCTTCTGCTACCGGAGCCTCTACAACGTCAGAAGCTTCCGCAACTTCTGCGCCGTCAGCCGGAGCCTCGGTCTTCTTTTCCTTCAGCAGCCAGAACTTCTCTAACGGGAAGATGATAATGAACTGCAGCATGCCCGCAGCAGCCGTTGCAACCAGTCTGGCAATACCGTGAATGAAGGAATTGTCTACTCTGGTGCAGGCGCCGTATACCAGGCCCTGAATCCAGGTGCTGAACAGAATCAGTGCCAGCAGGATAACCAGATAAATAACCACGTTCTTGGTCGGGGTGTCCGATTTAAAGGTGGTCTTCCGGTTCTGGAAATAACCGTAAATGTTGGCAATCAGGTTGGACAGCAGGAACGGAAGTACGTAGCCCCAGGTTACAACCCCACCGACAACATACTTGGCAATGCTTTCTGCGCCGTCTGCCGTGCTGGCATCAAAAATAACGTTCGGATCAAAAATGGCTGCCAGGAAACCCGGCAGGGTGGCTGTTACACTGTCAAAGATCAGCGGCAGCAAATAGGCTAAACCAATCTGAATGATGCTAACCAAGCCACTGACAATGGCAAACTTAATCAGCTGCCAAAGGGTTTTGGCGAATGAGCCCTTCTGGCCCTTCTCTTTTGTTTTTTCCATGGAACAAATTTCTCCTTTATCTTCTATGGCATACGCCACAATAATACCAAACATAAATCAGTATTATTGTACTGGATTATCCCCCTGAATACTATTAAAAAACCGCACTTTTTGCTTCCTTTTTGTCCATATTTTCATAATTCTGCCTGATTTGCCCTCTTTTTCCCTTTTTCTGCGAGTCAGCACTCACCCATTTCTCCGGTTCTTCAAAAAAGTCCGGCAGTCTGAAAAATTTTGCTTGCTTTTTATATGGGTAAATGATAATATATCTTTTGCTACATCGCATTAGAGACGCTTCGCGTCATTACTTATATAAGGAGGTGCCGACACATGGCTAAATGTGCTTACTGCGGTAAGGAAGTAAAGTTTGGAAACAAAGTTTCCCATTCCCACAGACGTTCCAACAGAGCATGGAAACCAAACCTCATGAGAGTTAAGGTTGTTGAAAACGGAACTCCGAAAAGAGTTTATGTATGCTCCCGTTGCCTGCGTTCCGGCAAGGTGAATCGCGCTGTTTAACGGCACACCTCTCGCAAATGAAATATCGGGGAACCTTCCCCTTTATTTATTTGTAGCGGTATAGTGTAACGGTAACACGACTGACTCTGACTCAGTTATTTTAGGTTCGAATCCTAATACCGCTGCCACAAGACCCGTTGACCAATCGGTCAGCGGGTCTTTTTTTGCTTGCATAGCTCCAAATACCTCATCATGCGCTAGCTATGTTTAAAATTATTTACATTTAACCTGTTTATGTTTATAATATTAAGCATAAGGAGTGATAAAGATGGGTAAGAAAGCTGTTGAATTATTACCTCAAACCAGGGAGATATTAGAAACCATGGGGGAACAAATTAAACTGGCTCGCCTGCGAAGAGATATATCTGCCGAGTTAGTTGCCGAAAGGGCCAACATCAGTAGAGCAACCCTTTGGAGCATAGAAAAGGGCAGTCCGTCTGTAGCAATCGGAAACTATGCAGCGGTTCTTCATGCGCTTAATAACATGGATAAAGACCTGCTAAAAATTGCACAAGACGATGAGTTTGGAAAGAAACTTCAGGAACTGAATATCTCTACCAAAAAGCGGGTCTCAAGCAAGGAGAAATAAACCATGGAAATTTATGTGTATGAATGTTTTAGTTCTTCCGAGTCAAAATTTATGGGTACTCTTTTTGTTGATATCACAAAAAGGAAGGAACATTATTCCTTTGAATATTCAGATGCGTGGTTGAAAGAAACAAAATTTTCTTATCAACTTGATCCGGATCTTTTCCTGTATTCCGGTCGGCAGTTTTCCTCCCAAAACGAATTCGGTGTTTTTGCCGATTCCTGTCCTGACAGATGGGGCAGAGCTTTAATAAACCGGCGTGAAAGGATTCAGGCGGACAGAGAAAAAAGAAAGCCACGAGAGCTCCACACATTAGCCATTCAATCAGCGTCCTATTACAATCTTAAGGAACAAGAGGCAACGTCATACGCTAAGGAGATTGTCCATATAGTAAATTCTAACTGGGAAAAAATTGCCACAAATTATGGCTTGACCAGACAATCCATTGAATTTATGCGGCCGGCATTCAGCCTTGGGTTAAACGTTTAAAAGTTCTTGCGTGGCTGCCAGCAAAGTCACGGTCTTCATGCAGTGGTCAAAGCACAAAGAAACACCGGACATCTAAACGATGTCCGGTGTCTTTTCGTGTTAGTACAGTTTAGTGCAACGGGTTACCAGGCAATGGTCCAATACTGTTCCAAAGAGAATGCAAATGCATCAGAGCCGGAGGTAACGTAGGTCGGCATCTTGTAGTACAGAGATACCAGGTTGCCCTTTTCGTCAATTTCGCCCTTCAGCTTAACACCCTTGCAGGTCCAGGTTCCGATTGGAACGCTGATGGTGGAAACGCACTTACTGGATTTGTCATAAGTTCCTGCGGAGTCGTCCTTTACGGTAATGTTAACAATCTTCTTCTTACCGGAAATGGTTACGGTTGCAGACTTAATGTCAGATGCGGAAAGGTTGCAGACATAGTCTTTGCCTTCTACGCAGAAATCACTCTTCAGCTTGGAACCGGAAACGGTCTTCTTTTCAGTGTTGGTTCCTTCTTTGAAGCCGAAGGTGGAATACATGGAAGGAATTTCGCCTTCAATGGTGGTGATAACTTCCTTGGTTCTGGTGGCAACAGCCTTGGATCCGGAAGCCTTTACCTTATTGGCAGCGGTCTTGTACAGGTCCAGAGCTTCTGCAGCAGTGTAGGAAGTCTTTTCGGAATCAGAGGACTTGTCGTCATCGGAATCCTTGTCGGAATCCTTGTCTTCATCCTTATCAGAATCCTTGTCATCTGCATCCTTGTCGTCAGCATCTGCGTCCTTGTCTTCATCCGTGGCTGCATCGGCATCAGCAGCGTCGGAAGCAGAAGCGTCAGAAGCGGCTGCGTCGTCTTTCTTTCCGCAAGAGCAGGAAGCAAGACCCAGCAGCATGCCAAGGCAAAGGATGATGGCCAAAATACTGGTCAGCTTTTTGTTCATGGTTGTGAATCTCCTTTTTCTATTTATGGGATATCTCCCTATTTACTAAGGTTTTATTTCCGGTTTTTACCGATTTCATTATAAAAGACACTTGCCATCAGGAGCAAGCCTGAATCACGGAAACAGGTTTGTTTCTTTAAAGAAAGCTTACTTCCCGACAAGCTTATTTCTCCTGGAACTGTCCTTCTTCCAATTGTTTAACGGCATCAGAGTAAACAATCTGCTTTACAATGTTGCGGCAGCAACGGTCAATATCTACCGGGTCATTGTAAGAAAGCTTGCAACCAATGACTGCCTGCAGGGCCTGGGTTGGAAGACCAGGCATATGCAGGTCATTGCCGGCACGCATGCCCAGAACCGGGTTACCGTTGAAGACAGAGCCGAACCAGTCGGACATAACAACGCCGTCAAAGCCCCATTCGTTCCGCAGAAGAACGGTACAAAGGTCATAGGAGTTCGGCGGGTTAACACCATTTACCTTATTATAAGAAGTCATAACGCCGGTAGCCTTACCTTCTTCAACAGCAATGCGGAAGCCCTTTACGTAAATTTCACGCAGCGGGCGTTCATATACGTTAGAGGATACAAAGTTCCGGTTATCTTCCTGGTTATTGCAGCAGAAATGCTTAGCGGAAACATACAGGCCCGGAATAGACTGTACTCCGGAGATGATGGCAGCTGCCAGCTTACCGGACAGAATCGGGTCTTCGGAATAGTATTCAAAGTTACGGCCGCAAAGCGGGTTTCTGTGAATATTCAGTGCCGGAGCCAGCCAGTAGGTTACGCCGAACTCCTGCATTTCTACAGCAACTGCTTCGCCAATTTCATATAACAAATCCAGGTTCCAGGTCTGCGCCTCTGCAATTTCTGTCGGGAATGCAGTTGGATACTGGTACGCGGTCTTGGATTTATTCGGGTTGGCGTACAGCACCTTTTTCAGTGCCGGGACCATGTTCAGAGCAAGGTCAATGCCGCCCATCATACCTTCCATGGCCTTTACTTTTCCGTTTTCGTAAACGCCGACATAACGGGTAATACGAAGACCGGCAGGGCCATCGGAGAATTCTACGCTTGGCAGACCGTACTTCTTCCAGAATTTGGAAGTAGAGTGACCTACGGCACCTTCAATCTTAATGGTGCGTTCGCCGGACATCATGGAGGCACCAACGCAAACTTCTGCCTTTTCTTTCAGACTCATGCGGTCAACAATGGCGTCTACCTTCGGATCATGATATGGCTTTGGAATGCTGTAGTCATGATACACGGTAGTAAAGTTGGCTGCACGCATCTTAACAACAGGAACGTCCGTCAAATCTTCGTCCGGGTGATCCGGAATTTCCATTTGCTCAAAGTCTTCCAGAACCGGGCAGATATTCTGTGCCTGTTCTACTACTACATACTTATCCAGTGCAATAACGGCTGCCGGAGTGGTGTTACGGGAAGAGTTACCAATTCTGACAACATAGTTTCCTGCATCCAGGATGAACTGGGCGCCGTACTCTTTGTAGCTGGCTACCAAAGTCATTGGGAAGGTCAGGGTAATTTCTTCGGAAGCACCCGGCTCCAGAACACCGGTCTTGGCAAAGGCTACCAAGCTCTGGTATTCCTTTTTCAGAACGCCGTTCGGGCAGCTGACATACAGCTGGACAACTTCCTTACCGGCGATGGAACCGGTATTGGTTACTTTTACTTTAGCAGTAACATCCGTCTTCTTTACGGTAACGGATTCAGTTTCTACAGAGAACGTGGTGTAAGAAAGGCCGTAACCAAACGGATACAGCGGTTCCACGCCGTAGGAATCAAAGTACCGGTATCCTACCAGGATACCTTCTTTGTAGTATTCCTGCTTCAGGTCTCCGTTCAGGTAAGACCATTCTCTGGCATAAGGAATATCATCATATTTCTTTGCCCAGGTGTCCGTCAGCTTGCCCGACGGGTTGACATCACCGGTCAGAACGTCAGCAAAGGCATAACCACCCTGGGAGCCAAGCTGCGCAATGAAGAGGACGGCGCCAATGCCCGGTACTTTTTCCAGGAAGTCCATGTTCATGGAAGAACCAATGTTAATAACAAGGACAACGTTTTTGTAAGAAGCTACCAGACGCTGCAGGCTTTCAATTTCGCCGTCAGTCAGGTCGTTTTCGCCGCGTTCAATTTTACGGTCTCCGCCTTCCCCGGCCTGCCGGGAAACAACGTAAACTGCGGTATCCGCCGGAGCCTTCTGGATGTCTTCTTTCAGAACGTCCATGTCCGGCAGGCTGGCGGTGCCCATGAACATAGCCATGGCATCACCAAGGTTGAAGTTCTTAAAGAACTCTTTGGCGGTTGGATTGGCAGCTGCCTGTGCAACTACATCATACTTTTCAAGCCAGTCTTCCGAGGTAATTTCAAAGCCTCTGCGTTTCATCCCTTCATAAATAGAGATGTTTTCCCGGTTGTTTACTTCACCGGATCCGGATCCGCCCTTAATGGTGTGCTTTGCACCAATACCGAACAGAGCCACTTTCTTGTCTTTCAGCGGCAGGCAGCCGTTGTTTTCCAACAGAACAATGCCTTCTGCTGCTGCGCGATACGCAATTTCATTGTGCTTGATTTCCCGTTCGGAAACAGCATTGCTGAAATTGTGTCTGATGTACTGTTTTGCCATTTTCTCTCCTCCTCATACTATTCGAGTATATTTATTTCGTATTAATGATACACGATTAGCACACAAATTTTAGCATTATTTGGATTTTTACAAAAAATAAGCGACCAAACGTTTTCATTTGGTCGCATTTCGCTCTTTTGTATAAAAATGTACTTCCCATTTTGTGAGTTTTAACTCACTCGAGGGATCCATACCGCAAATCTTTATTCCACAACGCGGTTTCCAAAGCGGTTCCGGTATTCCAGCGGCGTCATGCCGGTAACAGTTTTAAACTGCTTGGCAAAGTAACTCTGGCTTGGGAAGCCGAAATAATTAGCAATTTCCTGGATGCTCTTGTTGCTGTAAACCAGGGATTCCTTTGCCGTCTCCATTTTGCGGATCCGGATGTAATCCCCAACCGTCAGATTTTCATAAGACTTGAACAGTCGGCCAAGGTAAGAGGCGGAGACGTTGATGGCGGTGGCTACATCGCATAAAGAAACGGGTTCATATATGTGCTCGGCGATGTAGTATTTTGCCTGTTCCACCAGGCGGTTATGTTCCGTAGTCTGATTCAGAATTTGCAGCTGCCGCGTAAATTCCAGAATGCAGTCATTTTCGGCCTCCTGCATTTCTTCCACGGTATGGCAATCTGCAATGCGTTGCAGGCAGATGTCACTGAAGCGGAAGGCCTCCGTTCCGGGCATGCCGGAAAGAATGGCAATACGCGTAGTTACGGCCACGGCAGATACAGCCAGATACTCATAGGTCTTCAGCTGGTTGTTATTAATAATCTGATAGTCTACGTCCGCTCCGGCCTTCAGAATTTCCTGTACCTTGTCTACTTTGCCATCCGAGATGGCGGTGGACAAGGCCCATTCATCACTTTCGGTGTGGTTGGCGTGAAAGCCATCCAGCTGTTCAAATAAATAGCGAAATTTTTGTCGACTCAGTTGATCCTGCTGTTCCATAGTCAAATCTCCTTTTAATTAAAAGAAAACTCCTTTGATCCAGATTTCCAAACCGATGCCAATCAGGATAACACCACCCAGAATGGATGCCTTTCCCGCCAATTTCACACCGAACTTCCGGCCAATCAGAACACCACAGAGACAGATGGCAAAGGTAACAACACCAATGATAACAGACTCTGTAATGGCTGCCGGGGCCGAATAATCGGCAATGGTAAAGCCTACGGACAAAGCATCTATTGCTGTGGCAATCCCCTGAATCAGCAGCGCTTTGACGTGCAGGGGTTTGTGCGTAACTTCCTCCGGCGGCACGCTCCGATTCTGGATGCCTTCCTTTAACATGCTGCCGCCAATGTAGGCAAGCAGCAGAAGGGCAATCCACGGAATGAACTTCTGGAAGGAAGAAAATAACTCTACTATAGTATGAACGCAGACCCAGCCAATTAACGGCATGGCAATCTGGAACAGCGCAAACGTTCCGGCAATGCCAATCATTTTGCGCTTATGCATCTGCGGTTCGTTTAGACCATTTGCCATGGAAACGGAAAATGCGTCCATAGCCAGTCCGACTCCTAGCAGAATACTGTTCAGCAGGAAGTTAAATGATAAAAAGCTCCATGACATAAAGGGTAGACTCCTTTGTGGGATTAGTGTAAACCCCATCTTGTAGTAAGGCCCCTATCTGTACCGGACTATCTGCAGAAGCCCAGCATGCAAAACTTAGCACGCAAGGATTCCGCATACACGGGTCTGGTATGCAAGGACTCAGAACACCAAGTCCAAAGCGCCAAGCTCTGGACGCTAAGTCCAGATTGGGGGGCAAAAAGAAAGAGTGCGCCACGTACAATGCTGTACGTGGCACACTCTTCTTTTCCTTCAACCATGTATAGCACTGCGGGTATACATGAGTCTCGGAATTTAAAGCAAGCCAGACAAAAATGTCGGGGCTGTTGACTTACTACACTGTCGTGCTTCCTACTCCCTCATGGGCGCTTTCTTCAGCTTCTTTAACTTTTTGTAGTTTACAAAAGTTTTTTCGGCTTGTCAATAAACGACAATGTAAAGAAATGTAAAAGTTTTGTGACAATTTATTGTACTTCCGCTCAGGTTCTTTCCTTGCCCCAGAAGAACAGTGCAATGGTGCCCTGGCCGGTATGGGAGCCGATGGTGAAGCCAACGTTGCTCATCTGCACCTTGCCGCGGGTCTTCGGGAAGCGCTTCTGGATTTCGGCAACCACATATTTGGCATCTTCTTCGGAGTCGGCAGAAGACAGGAATACCTTGCCGTCATACCGTGTTCCGTTGTCACAGAGTTCCTCCATCTTGTCTACCAGGGCATTCAGGGAAGCGCGACGTCCTCTGGTCTTCTGCCGCAGGGCAAGGTGTCCATCCGGATCTACGTCCATAACCGGGCAGATCTTCAGCATAGTGCCAAACCAACCGGAGGCCTTGCTGATACGGCCACCCTTTACATAGTAGCTCAGGTCTTCGGAAGTGAACCAGTGTTGGAGGTTTCGCTTATGGCTTTCCAGCCAGGCGGCATTTTCGTCAATGGACATTCCGGCGTCCCGGTTATCGGCAGCCGCGTCAACCAGCATGCCGTAACCGGTGCTGGCAGCCAGGCTGTCCACTACTACAACTTTCCGGTCCGGATACTGTTCTGCCAGCAGCTGGGCTGCCGTTGCGGCGGAATTGTACACGCCGGAAATGCCGCTGGAAAGCGTAATATGTAAAATATCTTTGCCGTCTTCCAGGAACGGAGTGAAATAGGAAACGAATTCTTCTACGTTCACCTGGGAAGTTCTGGTATCGCAGCCTTCCTTCAGCTTTGCATAAAACTCCGGATAGGACATGGTCTTACCGTTGTCATCCAAAAATTCCTGGTCATTCATATAAAAGTGGAAGCCGATATAATGAATATCACGACTTGCTAAAAATTCATTACTGAGGTCTGCCGGGGAGCAGCAGCTTAATACATAATTTGCCATAAAGTAGGTCCTCCTAAGGGGTATTAGAATAATTTTTTGCTGAGCTGTTTGGGCTAAGCTGTTTGCCTGAAAGCATTGTACTAAAAGTGCTGCGCCAAACGCACCCTACTTCAAATTCTGCTGCTCTACTCCTGCTCTACCGCCATTCTCCCGGTTCTCTCCCCAAAGTAGAATCCGCCAGGAGCAACGCAGTTACGCCATTTTCGGAGATGCCTTATTCTTTTTTATGATTCCCGGCGGAGCCCCCTTATTTTTCTGACATTGCAACTTCTCTTTTTGACGTTTTCCCTCTTTCCCGAGCAGTGCAACATCTTCCGTTTGCAATGTTCCTTCTTCAGTCAACAGCAGAAAGCATACCTTTTCCTGTCCAGCAGTCCGATTTGCGGCTTTTTTAAGCCAAAAGCATACCTACAGCCTCATTTCAGCCCAAAAGGTATGCTTTTATTTTTTCTTCCTTGTCAGGCACTTTAGTCAGCTAAAAGGAAAAGCATACCTTTCCCCGCCCAGCAGCCCGATTTGCGGCTTTTTTAAGTCAAAAGCATACCTACAGCCTCATTTCAACCAAAAAGGTATGCTTTTATTTTTTTGCCCGGCAGAGCCCCTTATTTAGCCCGGCAGAACCCCTTAGTCATCCCGGCGGAGCCCCTTATTTTCTTAGTCCGAACACCTTTGTTATCCTATCGCTCCAGCCCAAACCGATCACAAAGCTTTCCCCGAATCCAGTCAATGTCAAACGGAACCCGCTCCGACTCAAAGGAGAACAAGAAGTCCTTTCCCATCGTAAAGCCGGCTTTTTCATAGTCCTTCATCTTCAGCAAAGCCGCTGTTCGGTAATCTTCCTGATCCATTATCCCAAAGTGTTCAAAGTAAACCTCCGTCCGTGTCGCAGTATCCAAAATAGTAAAATCCGGAAAAACAGTTTTCCCTTTTAAAGAAAGTGGCTTTTCGTACTGATACGGTAACTGCATCGCAAAAAGAAGGTTGGCAATCATCATTTCGGATTTGGAGCGAACCCGCTCGCCGTTGTCCGTTGAATACACCAGATTTTCCGGATGCCAGTCGCTTTGCTGACCGTCCCTGCCCACTTTTCGGGCTAGTTGTTTTTTACCACTAGCCAGCCATTGCTCAACAAAATCCGCCGTAGAGGAAAATGGTGCAGTGATATATGGCTGAAGAGTCACCGGAATTTCCGACATAGCACTTTCCGGGTCCAGGCCTTTTTGTAAGGATGAAATTACATCATTCCAAACGTTCAAATTATTTTCAGATATTAAAAGCAATGCTTCCTCATATTTTTTCTGAACAAGTAACTGCAGGGCCGCCGGATTTTTCTTAGGAAGATAAGTCCGCCCTCCCGCTCCGGTGCGGCAATAAAACTGCGTCCGTCCATTGCTACACGCAACCAGCAGTTTTCCGTCCGGTGCCGAGGACAAGCGCCTCCTCAGCGTCCTTGCAATTTGCAGTTCCTGATCCCGCTCCTTTTGCAGCTGGTCAATCAATGTGGTCATTTCCGCATGCGTCATGGGTGCCTCCTGTTTCTGGCGTTTCTGTGTTTCATCGTTTTCGTCTTTTTCCTTTTTCCAGGCGATGCAGCTGCACTCCTTTGAGCAGCACCGCCATCCTCCAATCGGGTAACGCAGTTGCCTGCTCATTTGCCCTAGGGCAAGCACTCTGCAGCCCACCTTAACAAGGGAAATTTTATAAAAAGTTAGCAAAAAGTCTGCTAAAAGTTCCTACTTCAACAATACCATTTTGGGAAGCAGAAAACGATAGAATGGTATTTGCGTCATTGCCGCCAAGCGGGGCGGATTACGTTCGTCAAAAAGTAGCGCAAAACCAGTAGTTATAAACAAAAATCCTGCAAGGCGGGGACCCTGCAGGATTTTTGCGTTTCGTTTTCAATTGTTTCGTATCTTATCTTAACTGTGGAAAATGATTGCTTGTGGCCAGGCACTGATTACTCAGCGTCCGGGAGGCTGTTGGCGCGTTCTACCATGGCGCGGAAGTCATCATAGTAGGTCTGCTTCTTTTCCAGGTAGCCCATCCAGGAGAAGTGGTCCTTGTGTTCTACCGGCATGTTGTGCCATACGCCCGGCTTAATTTCCATGCCGTCTTTCCAGTCGACGGCCGGCTGTGCCTTGCCGACGAATGGACCACGGCAGCAGATGGTATTAACCGGGCCGTCCGAGGCAAACCAATCGGCGTTGACGCCGAAGTTTTTCTTTAAGGACGGGCTGTTAAACCAGCCGGTAACCAATGCGGAAATGTGCGCAATTGGGAAGCTCTTCAGTTCCATCAGCTGAATGTTGGTGTTGCCGATTTTCTTGGAACGGCAGGCGCAGTGGGCAAAGTAATACATGTGCGGGGAAATGGTCAGCTGCTTATTGATTTCCGCCTGCGTTTCTACGGACATTTCCCGCATAATGTTGTCTTCGTCATTGGCGATGTAGGCTTCAACGCCTTCGCGGCACGCGGTTGGTTTGCGAAGATGCCAACCGGTAATATCTTTGGGATCCTTGCTGATGCCAAAGCGGTCCATGCGCATGTCCCAGATCTTCATGACAGGTGTGTCACCGAAGGTGGTGGAAATGACACCTAAAAGAAGCCAGTTGACTAAATCGCCGATTTTATTGCGGGCAAAAGAGGCCATAGTTGTGCCATTGTTGGTGCCGGAAAGGGTGGTTGCCGTATGAACCAGATTGCCGTGTCCACCGGCGAACAGCGGGGAGAGTTCCTCTGCAGGAGTGCCTGCGCGCTCTTCTTCTGAGCCGGCTTCCATTAAAGAGGTAAATCCGCAAACGGTTGGGCCGCCAAAGGAGTGGCCGATGATGTTGATTTTTGCGTGTTGTCCAGGTTCGCCCCAGTCTTTGATCAGGCCGGGATAGGTGCGGCCGTAACGGGCATGGTGGTGCTTTTCCGAGTGCACTTTACCATAGTCAACGGTGCCGCCTTTAATGATGGCGTACAGTTCGCAGGAGCGGTCCCAGGAAGAGTTCCATGGGCCAACGGACGGACAATAGGCTTCATATCCCTGGGACATAAGATATTTGTCAATGCCTTTGTCTCCGATGCCCCAGTAACCGCCGAAGTAAGGAGCGGCCTTGTTAATAAGGTCACTGTCACCCCAGCCGAAGAAGCCGTGAACAATAATGGTTGGATACCCTTTGTAGTTCATAGTATTTCCTCCTAAAAAGTAGAATAAAGTCAACACTATTTTACGCTTCTGTGGGAGCGTTGTAAATAATTCGGGCTCATGTTAGAATGTAGAAAAACTCAGTAGAAGGGTATCTAAAATGACGATTTCAGTGGCTTTGGCGGCCTATCAAGGGCAGCAGTTTATAGCGGAACAGCTGGACAGTATTCTGCCGCAGCTTGGGCCGTCGGACGAAATTATTGTGTCCGACGACCAACCGGGTGGCGCAACCGAAACGGTGGTCCGCGCCTATGCCGGCCGGGACCCCAGAGTCAAGTATTTTGCCGGCCCCGGGGACGGCGTCATCCGCAACTTTAATGCGGCCATCAGCCGCTGTTCGGGAGACGTCATCTTCCTGTCGGATCAGGATGACGTCTGGCTCCCGAACAAAGTGGAACGGGTCATGGCCGCCATCTCAGCAGGCGCGGACCTGGTGTTGCACGATGCCGCCGTAACGGATAAGGATCTGAACATTACAGAGCCTTCCTTTTTTGCGGCCCATGGCAGCAAGCCCGGTTACCTACAAAACGTTATTAAAAATTCGTATATGGGCTGCTGCATGGCTTTCCGTGCCAGCCTTCTGCCCTACCTGATTCCTATTCCGGAAAAGGTTCCCATGCATGACCAGTATATTGGTTTGCAGGCGGAAAAATATGGGAAGGTTACCTTCGTAAACGAACCGCTGATTCTATACCGCGTCCACGGCGGCAACGTCACCGGCCGCGCCACCAAGCTGTCTGAAAAAATCCAGTGGCGTTTGGAAATTTTATCGGCCACCCGCTTTGGAAAAACACAAAAACTGTTGGTTCCAAGCCTGCTTTCCAGGCCGCTTATCGGAGCGGAAGAACCGCAGGACTGTGCGGTTTCTGCCTGTATTGTCACCTATAATAATGAAGACAAAATCGGGGACTGCATTGGCTCCATTCTGGAAGCTGTAAAGTTAAAAAACTTTACTCTATATGTTGTGGACAACGGTTCCACTGACCACACTTGCTCTCTGATTAAAGAGCGCTTCTCCGAAGACCCCAGAGTGGTTCTGTTAGAGACCGGCCAAAACAGTGGTTTTGGTGCCGGGCACAATAAAGTGCTGCCGCTGTTGCAGTCTGAATATCACTGTGTCATTAATCCGGATGTCCTGTTAAAAGAGGATGTCATTACTAAAATGGTAGCCTATCTGAACAGCCACCCGGATGTGGTACAGCTGTCTCCTCGCATTTGCTTCCCAGACGGCACGGATCAGATCTTAGGAAAGCGGATTCCGCATATTCCGTACCTTTTCGGAAGCCACTTCCGTAAGAAAGATGCCCCACCCAACTTCCTGCTTCGGCGGTACGCCATGCTGGACCGCGGGTTTGCTGCACCGTTTGCCATCCAGAATGCCACCGGTTGCTTTATGATTTTCCGCACAGATGCCTTCTTGAAGGTGGGCGGCTTTGATGACCGTTACTTCATGTACTTTGAAGACTGTGACATTACCCGGGAAATGAACCACTTGGGAAAGGTTCTTTATTATCCGGCAGCCACGGTATACCATGCGTGGGAACGTGGCAGCATGACCAATCCAAAATTACGGCAAATTCACGTCATGAGTATGTTAAAATACTATGTCAAATGGTACGCCGGTCCGTTCCGGCGTCTGCTGACCAAGGTATTAAGCCATTTTGACGTAACCCCCTAATAAGGACAACTCCTACTGATAAAGGAAGTCAGTTACATGAATGTAAAAGAAACCATAAAAGATGCCGCCTTTCACTGTTACGGCATGCTGTTTTCCGTAGCCGCAAAGTTGCCGGTTAAAGAAAACAGAGTGGTTCTGTTTTCTTTGCATGACGCCAACTTTACGGACGGACTTGGGGAAGTGGAAAAGGAACTGCGGCGGCGCGGCGGGTATGACATCCTCCGGGTAGACCGGCAGGACCTGTTCCGTGGCAAGAAGGCCTTACTGAAATTCTTCTTTGCGGATAACCTGAAAATGGCCCGTGCCAAAATCATTTTCTTAAACAACAACTTCTTCCCCATGAACTACATGACGTTCAACAAAGACACCACCGTGGTCCAGGTTTGGCACGGCCAGGGGGTCTTCAAAAAGTTTGGCTTAGACATCCCCCAGCCCCCGCGGGAGCGGCGGCTGGAAAAAGGTGTCTACGCCAAAACCGATTACGTCGTTTGCTCCGCTCCAAGCTGTAAACCTATCTACATGTCTGCCTTTGGCCTTCGTGCCGACCAGGTCCTGCCCATCGGCAACCCGGTACAAGACCAGTACTTCGGCAGCAATGTCAGCGCGGAAGCCTGTCAGGCCCGCCGCGCCGCCTTCAACAACACCTATCCGGAATGCGCCGGCAAGTACTTAATTTTGTACAGCCCCACCTTCCGGGACGACGGTAGCTCCGTCTTATCCCATATGCAGCCGGATCGCCTGAAAGAAGCGGTAGACAAGGGCTTACAAAACGCCGGCATTCCGCAGGAGTGCCAGATTTTACTGCGGCTCCACCCGCATGATCCGGAATCCGCACGCACGGATTCCGCACCGTATTGCACCAACGTCAACCACTACCCCAATTCCAATGACCTCTGCTTCTTGGCCGACGTCATGATTACCGACTACAGCTCCATTTGCATGAACATGGCCCTGCTGGACAAGCCCATGGTCTTTTACGCCTATGACCTGGACAGCTTTGCACGGGATTTTTACTTCCCGTATGACACCGTCGGCGGCCCCATTGCCAAAACAATGGACGAACTTTGCAACGTTTTCATCACCCGAAACTTCCAGGAAGAAAAGCGTGCCCACTTCCGTGAACTGCACTTCGGCACGCCCACCCCAGGCGCCACTGCACGCCTGTTAGATTTTTTAAAGCTCTAGAAAGGAACTCCATGGCAGATTTAAAAGCAAGTTTCAGCACCAATTTGCAAAGCCTGCGCAAAGGAGCAGGTATGACCCAGGCAGAGCTTGGGGACAAACTCAACTATTCCGACAAAACCGTATCCAAATGGGAACGGGGCGAGGCAGTACCCGACATTACTGTACTTCGCCAAATTGCAGAAGTCTTTCAGGTATCCCTGGATGACCTTCTGTTAGACCCCAAAGAAAAGAAGAAATCCTACAAGGCAGAATCTACCCTGCAAAAGCAGGCAAAGAAGCAGGCCAAAAAGGTGGCCGAATCCGCAGAGGACCTTGCCCATGTCGGCAAGGTGCATAAGCTGATTTGGAGCATTGTTATCCTGTCTTACTGGACCGCCATTGCGCTGGCCATGATTGTTATTAATTTTGTTTTGGAAATTAATTTCTGGCAGCTTCTGGTCTATGCACTTCCGGTACATTTCATTCTGCACATTGTCTTCTGTGCCCTGTGGTCTGACCACAAACGGCTGTCGGAATTCTTCAGCATTTCCTGCTTCTGCGGCTCCGTCCTGGCTGTCATTTATGTAGCCCTGCTGCCAAGCAACTTCTGGAAGCTGTTCTTACTGATGATTCCCATCCTGGTCATTGTCGGCCTTAGCGTAAACATTTCCAAATACAGCAAGCTAAAGAAAAGCCGCTCCGGCAAAGACAAGCCAGACGCCCCTGCAGCTGAAGCAGACCCCCTTAAAGCAGATGCTTCCCAAGCTACAGCCAACACTACCAAAGACTAAGCGCATAACGAAACAAAATAAAACGCCTGCAGGAGCAATGCTCTTGCAGGCGTTTCTGTTTGCCAGGCCAATGTCTGTGCAGGAATAAAAAGGATGGCCCCACAAAATGAAGACTGAATTAAGGAAAACTGAAATTTTGGCGGCATTCGTTCAGTAATGTTTCAGTAATAACTTACTGCTTATTCTACTTCAATCTCTTTAATGTTAAATTCGTTGCCCTTCAGCAGGTAAGTGTTTTCACTTCCGCAGTGGGGGCAGATTTTTCCGTAGGTTACTGTGGGATAAGTCTGCTGACAATCTTCACAGTACGTAACGGCAGGTAAGGTTTCTACCACTAATTCCGCACCATTGAACAATGGGCGCTTTGTAGCGGCCCACTGCCAACAGTTTTCCAAATAGGAAGGGATTACCGTGGAGACCTCCCCCAGTTCCAGAACCACTTTGCGGACGTGTTCCACCTGATTTTCGGCGGCCACTTTTTCCAAATGGTCCATGATGGTAAAGGTAACACCTAATTCGTGCATAAAGGCCTCCTATGGGAATCAATTATTTATTCTTACGGAACTTCACCTTAATAGACTGTTTTGCCATGTTCGGAAGAATGTACTTCAGCTTATCTTCCGATTTACGCATGGTGGAGCAGCCAGGAAGGTCACGGTGCAGATGGATGGCATCAAATACGCACTTGGTGGTACAGATACCACAGCCAATGCACTTGTTCGGGTCTACAACGGATGCGCCGCAGGACAGACAACGGGAAGTTTCGGTCTTAACCTGTTCTTCGGTCAGGCTGCGGGACAGATCACGGAAGGTTCTGGCCTGATCTTCAGCAGAAGCGTGGTTCGGGATCTGACGCTTGGAAGTATCATACGCACCGTAAGAGATGTTGTTCTTATCCAGTTCAATGAAGTCACGGCGGTTACGGCCAATGGTAAGGGTGCAGTTTTCGTGTACATAGCGATGCAGGGAAATGGCACCTTCGCGGCCGGCTGCAATGGCATCAATGGCGAATTTCGGTCCGGTGTAAATGTCACCACCGACAAATACGTCCGGTTCAGAGGTCTGATAGGTCAGCTTGTTGGCCAGTGCAATGCCGTTCGGACGACATTCAACATTCAGGCCATCCAGCAGGCCGCCCCAGGCAGCCGCCTGACCAACAGAGAAGATGACATGTCTGCACGGTACGGTTACCGTGTCATTTTCGTCATACTTCGGTGCAAATCTGTGCTGGTCGTCAAATACGGACAGGCACTTCATGAAGACTACGCCGGTAACCTTGCCGTTTTCGGAAAGAACTTCCTTCGGGCCCCAGCCGCAGTTTACAGAGATGTTTTCGCCTTCTGCTTCGGCAATTTCTTCCACGCTGGCCGGCATTTCGGCACGCTGCTCCAGGCAGTACATGGAAATCTTGTTGTCTGTGCAGCGGCTGCTGATTCTGGCTGCGTCAATAGCTACGTTACCGCCGCCGACAACAACTACATCGCCGGAGAAGGTGAAGTTTTCCTTAGCCTGTGCTTCCCGCAGAAAGTCAATGGCAGCATAAGCGCCTTCTGCGTCCTGACCCGGGATACCGGGCTTTCTGCCGCCCTGGCAGCCGATGGCAAAGTAGAAGCCCTTGTAGCCCTGCTTACGCAGTTCTTCAATGGTAACGTCCTTACCAACTTCAACGCCGCACTTGATTTCTACGCCAAGTTCGCGGATGATGTCAATTTCTGCAGCAAGCAGATTCTTTTCCAGTTTATAGGATGGGATGCCGTAACGGAGCATACCGCCCGGTTCCTCATTCTTTTCAAAGATGGTCGGCTTGTAACCGGTCAGTGCAAGATAGTAAGCACAGGACAGACCGGCAGGGCCGGCACCAACAATGGCAATCTTCTGGTCAAAGCCGCCCTTCAGGGACGGTACGGTTGCCTTCGGAACGTAGCGGGTTTCCTTGTTCATATCCAGTTCGGCGAGGAAGCGCTTAACGTCGTCAATAGCAACAGCCTGATCAATAGTGCCACGGGTACAAGCGTCTTCGCAGCGGCGGTTACATACGTGACCGCAGACTGCAGGCAGTGGGTTGTCCTTCTTAATTAAGGCAAGGGCGTCTTCGTAACGGCCTTCCTTAGCAAGCTGCAGGTAACCCTGTACGGCAACGTGAGCCGGGCAGGCTGTCTTACAAGGAGCTGTACCGGTGTCATAGCAGTTAATGCGGTTTACGTCACGATAGTTGTGAGACCACATGTGTTCGCCCCAAGGCTGATCCGATGGCAGCGGAATGCGCGGATAAGTAACTTCGCAACCTTCCTTGTCACACAACTTCTGGCCAAGCTTAACAGCACCGGCCGGGCAGGCTTCAACGCACTTGCCGCAGGCAACGCAGTTGGCCTTTTCTACCTTGGCAACATAGGCCGAGCGGGACATGTTCGGGGTATTGAACAGCTGAGACGTACGCAGTGCATAACATACGTTTACGTTACAGTTACAAATGGCAAAAATCTTATTGGCACCGTCAATGTTGGTAATCTGATGAACAAAGCCGTTGTCTTCAGCCTGCTTCAGGATTTCCAGAGCTTCTGCTCTGTCAATGTAGCGGCCGTCTTTCTGGGTTTCTACAACGTAGTCGGCCATGTCACCAACAGCAATACACCAACCGTCCGGGTCATCGGCGCAGCCTTCGCCGTGCGTCAGACGGGAGCGGCGGCAGGAGCATGGGCTGGCAGCATATTTGCCGTCATACTTGTCCAGCCAGTGGGAAATGTGTTCCAGGTCAATGGATTCATTTTCCATTTCAATGGCCTTTTCTACCGGGATAACGTGCATGCCGATACCGGCGCCGCCTTCCGGAACGAACGGCGTAATGGCTTCCAGAGGAAGACGGGACATATGTTCAAAGAAGATACCCATTTCCGGGTTTTCCTTCAGAACAACCGGGTTCATGTTGAAGAATTCTGCGCAGCCCGGTACGTACATTGGCAGTACATACTGCTTTTCGTGGGCTTCGTTTTCCCAGTTGTATTCCAGGAGACCTTTTCTGGACATTTCTTCCAGCAGGGCTTCGCATTTGTCTTCCGGCAGACCGGAAATTTCTACCATCTGCTTTAAGGTCTTCGGCTTACGAACACCGCCCATCTGTAAGGCAAGTTCTGCTTCTTCGTCCGTAATAACACCGGCAAGGCCCCAGTATTCCGGATCTTCTCTGGTAATCTTTTTCAGGCCCAGCTTCTGCGGAATACGGTCTGTGATGGTTTTACCCAGCTTAGCAATGGGCTCACGGAATGGTTCGTTAGGATCCATGCTGAAATGCGGATATTCATAATCCGGATACAGTTCTTTGTCTAATTCTTTAGCCATACATTTGCTCCTTTAATAAAATAAACACAAACTTCTTAATTTATTGCTTACGCTTTCCAGTTTTGAACCTGGGTGCGCAGCCAATCGGTCCAGGCATCCATGCCTTCGCCGGTTTTGGCACTGATTGGGAAGACTACGGCGTTCGGATTTCTCCGGGCGATGTACTCTTTTACTTTGTCCAGGTCAAAATCAAAATACGGCAGTACATCAATTTTATTAATGAGGACTGCGTTGCAGACCTGGAACATTAACGGGTATTTCAGTGGTTTGTCGTGTCCTTCCGGAACGGAAAGGATCATGACATTTAAAGCGGCACCGGTGTCAAATTCAGCCGGGCAAACCAGGTTGCCGACGTTTTCCAGAATGGCAAGGTCCAGGTTGTCTGTGCCGAGGCCCTCTACCCCCTGGCGCGTCATGTCGGCATCCAGGTGGCACATGCCACCGGTATGCAGCTGAATGGAGCGTGCTCCGGTACCTGCAATGGTTTTAGCGTCTACGTCAGAGTCAATGTCGGCTTCCATGACGCCAATGCGGAGGTCATCCTTCAGGGCGTTAATGGTGCTGACCAGGGTGGTGGTTTTTCCGGACCCCGGAGAGGACATCAGGTTTAACAAAAAGACACCCTGGTCCTTCATTTCCGCCCGCAGCTGATCTGCCTGCCGGTCATTGTCGGCAAAGACGCTTTCCTTAATTTCTAAAATTCTTACTTCTTTTTCACTCATACCTCAGACCGTTTAATTCCTTTCATGATAATGGCAATCATTTCCTCTTTTCCCTGTTCATAGGTCATGTGGTTTTGTACCAGCACGTTACTGGTCAGGAACTTCTGTACGGTTCCTTCCACCATGGCCATGACAATTGGGATGGGAACGTTCTGAATTTTGTTTTGCCGAATGCCTTCTTCCAGATACTGCTCTACCAGTTTCCAGCCCTGGTTAACGGCTTTCATCAGGTGCCGGTAGGTTTTGGGGTACTTCCCGGCAAGATCATAAATGCCACTAAGGCCGATATTGTAATACCGGTTTGGCAGGGCCAACAGAAGGCGTTCAATTTTTTCTGTAATATCCAAACTGTCATCGGCTTCAATTTCCTGCTGCATGGAACGCAGGTCCGTGGCGTAACGGTCCCCAATGGCGTTCAAGACAGCCTGTTTGCTGTCAAAGACAGTGTAGATGGTTTTTTTGCTGATGCCGAGCCGGGAAGCTACATCATTCATAGTGAATTTCAAGCCGTGCTCTGTAAATTCCGCAATGGCGGCATCTATGATTTTTTCCTTCATTTTTTCATCCTCAAACATAAGGAAACCCGGAAACCCGTTTTGGGTTTCCGGGTTTCCAATTAATGGTACCACCCGTATTTCCAGTTGTCAATTATTTAACAGGGCGCTTTGGCGCTTTTTCACAGATGTTTGGAAATGTTAGCCTACGCTAACATTTCCGTGCTTGAAAAAGCGCATCCCCTGGCCGTTTCCCAACTGTTTTCAGTCCTTCTTTTGGCACTGGTGCTCCCAGAAAAGACAGGCATACATCAGGTGCCGGGACGGACGCATGGCAATGCACAGACGGGACGGTCCGCCCGGCACTTTAATCTTCAGCAACGCCTTTTTTGGCGTCAGATGATCCATGAATTTGGCGTTATCCTTAATGAAGGAAATTTTGTTGGGAAACGGCACATGAGAGCCGTACATTTTCTTATAGCCTGCAGCCTTGACATCCTTATAATAGGCACGCTCCTGCGCTGCGTAGTCATGCAGATTCAGCTCGGGATTGGTAAAAGCCCAGAAGCCCATGTTGCATGAATCGCCCGCAAAAATCAGCTTGTCGTCCGGATCTAATAGCGTAATGGAGCCCGGCGTATGGCCTGGGAAGTCTTTGACAATGAGCTTGTGGTTGCCGAGATCCAGTACATCGCCATCATGAAGCGGGTAATATTGTGTGGCGCCCGGTTTGGTCATCAGGGCTTTGTCCAATACTTTGCCAAGCAGGCGTTGCAGGTGCTTCTTGCCTTCCAGTTTGTCCAAAATGGCAGTGGAGATATCTCCTACCAGTTTGAAGTAACAGTCTTCCTCCGTGAAGGTCGGCAGGTCCTTTTCCCCAATGAACACCGCGTCAAAGTTGTGGTTCCCGTTAGAATGGTCCGGATGGAAGTGGGAGTTGACCACCATGACGTCCTCCCGCCCGGTCTTCTTTGCAATCTGCTTTTTCAGGTTAAAGAAGTCCATGCCGGTGTCCATCAGGATGGTCTTGTCTGCGCCCTGAAAGACGAATTGCGAGGTAGTGTACTCGTTGTTGTTAAAAATCCAGCTGTTCAATTTTTTGTACTGATAAAGAT
>CAVFBE010000071.1:0-7954 GCA_963620745.1 Muribaculaceae bacterium
CTGTTCCTGTCCCCGTGGCGGCTCCTGTCTTCTTGGACGCCGTGCCGGCGTTCCTTCAAAGGCAGCCAAAGCGGCATCCACATCTGCGTAGTTTTGTGCATTCTCCGGAGCAGATTGCGGCGCCTGATTTTGCGTAGGTTGCGCAAAGTACTGCGGGGCAGCCGGGTACATGGGGTTCTGCGGCTGCGGCTGTGCCTGCTGCATAACCTGCTGTGCGGCCTGTTGTGCAGCCATCCGCTCCTGTGCTTTCTGCTGCTGACGAATCCGTTCCTGTCTGGCAGCATAGGCCCGCTCCGCGGGTGTGCCATACGGAATAGGATTGGGTTCAACCGGCGGTTGTGGCGTTTCCACTGCCGGTTGATTTTCTATTGTGCCCGCTGCAGGAGCAGCGGATTGCTGTGGGAACGCCTCAGATTTTGGGTAGCTTTCACCCGTTGCCTTTTTTCCATCATCAAAATGATCCAGAATGGAGTCTACGTAACTCCAGTATGCTTCATCTTTCCCGTCTCCGGTAACTTCTTCCGCCGGTGTCTGGGCAGGTGCAGTCTCCACCTGTTCAGAGGAAAGCGTTTTGGGTGCTGCAGTAACGGGCCGCTGCGGGGCAGCTTCCTGCAGATCCTCCTGTGCCTGTTCTCCTTGATTCATGGCACGGAACATACTCTGCATGGCGTTCATGTAGTTGAAGTTTTCTTTTTCCGGTGTTTCCGGCACTTCCGGCTGATCCAGCGGAGTACCCGAGGACATAAACTGTCCGAAATCCGGTGTCTTATTATCTGACAAGTTCCATTCCCTCCTTAAGATTTGTACTTGGCGCATCCGTTAAAATAACGGCCACGTTGCTTTGTGGCTCTGCCACTGTTTTGCTGGATGTGCCGCCGACTATAATCAGCCAGACGGTGCTGGCCAGGATAATGGCTAAGCAAATCCAGACAATCCCCTTGCGAATCAGTTTCCCGGCGGAATCTCCGACCACCGGTAGGAACAGCTCCATAAAAATATTGGTCTTTCCCGAAGGAACTGATTCATTTGTATCAAAGCTGTCAGCCTCTGTTTCCACCTCTTCCACATAGGGTTCTAAGGTGTCCGGTGGAACCTCTTCTTCCTGCTCCGGAACGGAATCCGTAAAGAACGAAAAGCTGATTTTTCCTTCTGTTGGCGAGTCAGCTGTATCCGGTTCTGAAACGGGCTCTTCCGAAGGAAGTTCTTCTTGTAAAGCTGCCGCTTTTTCTACTTCAATTTCATTATGGACTTCTTTTTTGATTTCAGACAGAACCTGGTCTACATCAAAGTCTTCCAGTTCCTGAAAGAATTTATCATCCATGAGTAACCTCCGCAATGAGTAATTGCAGGGCGGCGTCTGCGGCTGCGTGCCGGTTGGCCTCCCTTTGATTTTCTGTACCGGTTTGCAGGTGCCGGACCACCACACGGGTGCCGTTTGCCACGGCAACGTAAATGTCTCCTTCCGGATGGGACCCATCCGGTCCGGGACCGGCCACGCCGGTAATACCAATTCCGTAGTCAGCGGAACTAAGGCGCCGCACGCCACAGGCCATGGCGGCAGCCGTTTCCCTGCTGACTACACCATAGGTGGAAATCAGAATAGGGTCAATGTGTAATAGGGATTCTTTCATGCGGGCCGAGTAGGTAACCACGCCACATTCAAAAACAGTGGAGGCGCCCGGCACGTCCGTTACAGACGCCGCCAGTAAACCACCCGTACAGGACTCCGCCAAAGCCACCGTTTTTCCGGTTTCTTTCAGAAGAGCCACTGCCTGTTCTTTCGGCGTTTTCATAAGACTGCTCCTTCCCGCAAGTTCCCTAGATTATACCATAATAAAAAGGCGCTTGTATATCTTTAGTCTTCCCGCTCAATAACTACCAGACGGGTGTTCTTAACAGCACGTTCCACCAAAGCGTCCATATCCAGGGCCTGCTCTGCCTTTTCCAGGGTTTCCAGGCCGGGGTGTAAACGCGGGTGCTTCGGGGTAAAGACGGTACAGCAGTCTTCATAGGGCTGAATGGAAGTGTCAAAGGTGCCAATCTGACGGGAAATGGCCACAATTTCATTCTTGTCCATACCAATAACCGGCCGGAAAATAGGAAGGCCTGCTACTGCATCCGTGCATTGAATGGCGTCCAGCGTCTGGCTGGCAACCTGTCCCAGGCTTTCGCCGGTAATCAGGGCGCCACAGCCCTGGTTGCGGGCAATCCGTTCGGCACAACGCATCATCATACGGCGCATAATAATAGTAAACAGGTCCTCCGGACAATGATCCTTAATCTGCTCCTGGATTTCCGTAAAGTTCACCACAAACAGATTCATGCGTCCGGCATAGGCTGCCACTTCTTCCATAAGTTCATGAACTTTCTGTTCGGCGCGGTCACTGGTGTAAGGGGGACTGGCAAAGTGAATACCGGTCAGAACCACACCACGTTTGGCCATCATGTAGGCCGCAACCGGGCTGTCAATGCCGCCGGAAATCAGAATGGCCGCCTTGCCTGCGGTGCCTACCGGCATGCCGCCGGCGCCCTTCCGCTGGTTGCCGTGGATAAAGGCATATTTTTCCCGAACTTCCACATTGACGACAACATCCGGATTGTGTACGTCTACTTTTAAATGCGGGTTATTCTTTAACAGGTAGCCGCCCACTTCCCTGGAAATTTCCGGAGACTTTAACGGGAAATGTTTGTCTGAACGCTTGGATTCTACTTTGAATGTGGAAATCCGGTCCAGTTCCGGTTTTAAGTACTCGGCCGCCGCACGGACAATGGTCTGCATGTCCTTTGGCACGGCTGCTGCCCTGGAGTAGCCGGCAATGCCAAAGACCTTGGAAACCACGTCGGCCGCCGCGTCCATGTCAATGTACTCTTCCATGGGTTCTACTGTAATGGTGGACTGTGCAATGCTGATCTGGAAATTGCCCAGCGGCGCCAGACGGCGTTTCAGATTTTTAATCAGGCAGTCCTCAAAAGTGCGGCGGTTTAAGCCTTTCAGGGCTAACTCGCCGTTTTTAATCAAAATGATTTCTTTCATGAATACTCCTTGTGTAATCAGGATTTTTTGCGCAACGTCTGCTGTGCTTCGGCAAGACATTGATATAAGTAGTCTGTTTCTTCCATGGTGTTGAAGCGGGAGAAGCTGATGCGGACAGCGGAGTCAATCCGCTCCGGTGGCAGCTCCATGGCCGTCAGCACCGGGCTGCGGTGCCCTTTGGAGCACGCCGAGCCTGTGGAAACATAAACACCCTTGGATGACAGGAAATTCCGCAATACTTCAGACGGAATACCGGTCAGGGAAAGGTTCAGAACAAAGGGAAGCGCATCGGGCCCGGAGTTAAATTCCACGCCACCAAGCGCAGTTAAGCGCTCTGTCAGGGAGTCCCGTAGGGTTCGTACGGCCGCCAGGTGTTTCAGCGGATTGCCAATGGCTGCTGCCGCTGTACCAAAGCCGACAATGGCCGGCATGGCCTGGGTGCCGGAGCGGATTCCGCTTTCCTGTCCGCCACCTAAAATGTACGGCGTTAAACGGATACCCTTCTTTACATAAAGGGCACCTACGCCCTTTGGTCCGTGGATTTTATGCGAGCTGACGCTAATCATGTCCACGCCAAGTTCCTTCGGATTGATAGGCAGCTTGCCGAAGGCCTGTACTGCGTCACAGTGAATATAGGCCGGGGCACCGGCTTTGTCCACCGCCGCGCGGGCCACCTTAATGGGCTGAATGCTGCCGACTTCATTATTAACATACATCAGGCTGACCAGAATGGTGTCTTTGGTAACTGCCTGAAACAAATCTTCTTCCCGCACGCGACCCTGCGCATCTACCGGAAGGCGGACTACCTCAAAACCCTGTTCTTCCAGGCGCTTCATGGGTTCTTCCACACTGGGATGTTCCAGGCAGGTGGTAACAATGCGGTTGCCCCGGCGCTTTAACGCACCGGTGGTTCCAAAGATGGCAATATTGTTGCTTTCGGTCCCGCCACCGGTGAAATAAATTTCTGCGGGAGTGCAGTTCATGGCTTTGGCCAGTTGCTTGCGAGCCTTTTCCAAAAGCGCATCCGCTTCATCGCCGATTTTATGTAAGGACGAGGGATTTCCGTAAAAGGTGGTCAGCACAGGCAACATGGCCTCTGCCACTTCCGGCAACGGCTGGGTTGTGGCGCTGTTGTCAAAATAACATTCCATTTTTCTACCCCTTAGCCCTGATACGCGGCTTCTGCCTTGGCAATTAAGGAGTGAATCATCTGCTCTGCATCCGGCGCCTTAAAGATGGTGGAACCGGATACAATGACGTTGGCTCCTGCCGCTGCGGCGTCTACTACGGTATCTTCGTTAATGCCGCCGTCTACCTGAATCAGCAGGTCCGTTTTTCCTCTGCGATTTGCTTCTTCCCGAACCGCACGCACCTTCGGCATGCAATCATACATAAAGCTTTGGCCGCCGAAACCCGGCTCTACAGTCATAACCAAAACCATATCCACGGCATCCAGATACGGGAAAACCGCTTCTGCCGGGGTCTTCGGCTTAATGGCAAGCGCAGGCTTTGCGCCGGCCGCGCGGATGGCCGCTATGGTGGCCTCCACGTCTGAATCTGCCTCCAGGTGGAACGTAATGACGTCCGCGCCTGCTTTGGCAAAGGCTTCCACGTAATCTAACGGATCCGTAATCATCAGGTGCACATCCGCGGCACCCTGTTGATGTTTCTTTAACGCGCGGACAATTTCCACACCAATGGTCAGATTCGGAACGAAGTGGCCGTCCATAACATCATAGTGGATCCACTGCGCGCCGCCGGCCTCCATGCGTTCTACTTCCTGTCCCATTTTGGCGTAGTCGCACGACAAAACAGAGGGAGAAATAATAATCATGACAGAAACCTCCTAATTTAACGGGTATACTATACCATAAAAAAGAAAAAGAAAAAGCAAAAACGACGGAGAAAATCCCTTTATTTTGGGAAACCGCTATGGTAATATATGCTACAACCTATTCAAAGGAGGACGTCTCGTGAATATAGCTGTTTTGGGTTATGGTACCGTCGGCTCCGGCGTGGTAGAAATCATTGATAAGAAAGAAGCCCGCCATTGCGCAGAAGAACTGCACCTGGCCCACATTCTGGATCTCAGAGACTTCCCGGGAGACCCGCACGAAGCCATCTTGACCAAACGGTTTGAAGACATCTTAGAAGACGACAGCGTAGGGGTTGTGGTTGAAGCCATGGGCGGAACCCACCCTGCTTTTGATTTTACCTATCGTTGTCTGGCTGCCGGAAAACACGTGGTTACATCCAACAAAGAGCTGGTTGCTACCAAAGGCCTGGAGCTTTTGGAACTGGCAGAAGAAAAGAACGTCAACTACTTATTTGAAGCCTCTGTCGGCGGTGGCATCCCGATTATCCGGCCGCTGTCCATCTGTCTGGCAGGAAATACTATTTTAAAAATTAACGGCATCCTGAACGGTACCACCAACTTCATCTTAACCAAGATGATTCAGGAAGGCGTTTCCTTTGCAGAAGCCCTTCGGACCGCACAGGCAAACGGATACGCAGAAGCGGATCCCACCGCCGATATTGAAGGCATTGACGCCTGCCGCAAGATTTCCATTCTGTCCTCTTTAAGCTTCGGCTCCTATGTAGACCCGAAGGACATTGTTACAGAAGGCATTTCCAAAATTACGGCGGAAGACGTTGCCTATGCCGAAGACGCAGACTGTGTCATTAAACTGATCGGCACTGCCGAACAGCTGGAAGATGGCAAACTGCAGGTACAGGTTTCCCCGGCCTTCATTCATAAAGAAAGCATGCTGGCCAAAGTAGACGGTGTTTATAACGCAGTTGCCGTTACCGGCTCCAATGTCGGAGACACCCTCTTTTACGGCCAAGGCGCCGGCAAACTGCCGACCGCCAGCGCTTGTGTTGCCGACGTCATTGACTGCGTCAACCACAAGGACCGCCGTCGTCCCATCGGTTGGGGCCCGGCAAAAGAAAATGTTGTTGCAGACTGCAATGCGTTGCCAATGGTTTACTATGTCCGCCTGCCGGGCAGTGTAGACTGCGGCGCCTTGGGCAATGTACAAATGCTGCATCGCCCGGGGGCAGAAGACGAAACCGCCTTCTTAACGCAACCCATTTCCAAAGCGGATCTGCTTCAGACCTTGGCAGACAACAATCTGCCGCAGCCACTTACCATCATCCGCATGGCCCACTGCTGATTTTCTGAAAGTCAGCTTTCTTACACTATTTTCAGCACGCTGCTGTTGCAAAATATCCTTTAGCAAAATCAACCAGAAGGAGGACCTTTTATGGCTCTTATCGTTCAGAAATTCGGCGGTTCTTCCGTAGCCAATGCCGACAGAGTAAGAAACGTAGCCTCTATTGTTGCCGACACCTATCGGGAAGGCAATGACGTAGTTGTTGTCGTTTCCGCCCAGGGCGACACCACCGACGACCTCATTGAAAAGGCCGCTGAAATTTCCGAAAAACCAGCTGCCCGGGAAATGGACATGCTCCTTTCCGCCGGTGAACAGATTTCCATTGCCTTGCTTGCCATGGCAATTGACAAGTTAGGTGTTCCGGCCATCTCTTTGCTTGGCTGGCAGGCCGGTTTTAACACCAGCTCCACTTACAAGAGCGCCCGCATTAAAAAGATGAATACCGAACGCGTTCGCAAGGAACTGGATACCCACAAAGTAGTTGTTGTTGCCGGATTCCAGGGCATCAACAAATATGATGACATTACCACATTAGGCCGCGGTGGTTCTGATACCTCCGCCGTTGCACTGGCTGCCGCTCTGCACGCAGACAAATGCCAGATTTTCACAGACGTACGTGGTGTTTATACCGCTGACCCGCGGAAAGTACCGGGTGCCAAAATGCTGCAGGAAATCACTTATGATGAAATGCTGGAACTGGCTACCCTTGGTGCACAGGTTCTGAATAACCGTTCTGTAGAAATGGCCAAAAAATATAACGTCCCGTTGGAAGTTCTTTCCAGTATGGAAAGAGTACCGGGAACCATTGTTAAGGAGGCAACTAAAATGGAAAAAATGCTGATCAGAGGCGTTACCAGAGATAAAGACACTGCCCGCATCTCCGTTATTGCACTGCCGGACACCCCGGGTGTTGCATTCAAGATGTTCTCTAAGCTGGCAGCCAAGAATATTAACGTAGACATCATCCTGCAGTCCGTCGGCAGAGACAACACCAAGGACATTACCTTCACCGTTCCGGCCGCAGATGCAGAAACCGCCAAAGCCGCCATTCTGGATGCCTTTGACCTGGAAGACAGCAACATTGTCATTGACTGCTCCGTTGCCAAGGTATCCGTTGTTGGTGCCGGTATGGAAACCCACCCGGGCACTGCAGCCACCATGTTTGAAGCTCTTTACAGCGCAGACATTAACATCCAGATGATCTCCACCAGCGAAATCAAGATTTCCGTTCTGGTAGATGAAAAGGATGCTGACAAGGCTGTTACCGCTGTTCACGCAGCTTTCTTCCCGGAAAAGTAAGAACGGTAAAAACAAGCAAAAAACAAAGCAACCATCCGCTTTTTGCAGATGGTTGCTTTTTTAGGTCCTGTTACCGGGGCCTACGGCCTTATTTCTTTGGCGTGTAATATTTAACTGCGCCGAAGATACCGGTAACAGAATCAGCAAAGTTCAGCATGTCGGTAATGCCGGTAATTTTCTGCTTAGTGGTCAGAGGCGGAATTGGCCAAGAAATGTAGTCCTTCTGGGCATCTTCTGCAGACAGAGGCGGCAGTTCAAAGATCTTGTCTTCGTGTGCGCGAGGTACGTCTACTGCCTTGCCCTGCAGAATCCACTTGGCACGATAAATCATGGTGCCAACCAGCATTGGTGCAGAAGTGGTAACCAGGCTGGTGTTCCGGTGCGGACGCAGCTGCGGGTTAACAATACCAAGAGCGTTGCAGGAAGCATTTAAGCACTCTGCCGG